>JBBSIG010000224.1:0-4117 GCA_038232215.1 Gaiellales bacterium
GGGCCGTGGGTCGAGGGCTCGCGGACCGTCGGCGCCGACTGGCGGCCGCCCCAGCTCGAGGGGTGGGAGGCGCCCGCGCACTGAGCCGGGGCCACGCGTCCCGCGCGTTCCGTTCTACGGCGCGAGCGCGGTGCGCCGCCGGTGCTGCTTCCGCCGCCCGTACCGGGTCAGGCCTCGCGGCTTGAGCACCGACAGGGTCGTCGCCCCCAGCAGGAGCAGCACGGCTGCGCCGGCGTGGAGTACGGGCGACGGGTCCCTGAGCTCGTCGAGCTCGGAGGTCTTCGCCGCGACGTCCGCGAGGTAGCCGAGTGACTGCATGTACAGCAGCAGGACGACCGTCGCGAAGACGTTCAGCACGAGCTTCACCAGGACCCAGTAGTGCCGAAACAGGCCCCACGTGGTGCCGAGGGCCTGGACGAGCCCGGACAGCAGCGAGGCGAGGCTCAACGGGACGAGGACGTACCAGCCGGTCAGCTCCATCGTGAGATAGGCGGCTCGCACGGTCTGCGCGTCCCTGCTCGTCAGGCCGGCGACGGCGAGAGCCAGGGACGCGGCGACCGCGCCGAGCCAGCCCACCGAGAAAGCGACGTGCGCGATGAGCGCGAGCTTGCGAAGACGCGGCGCCATGGTCAGGGCGCTCGCACCTGGCCGGAGGGCGGCGAGGGGCCGCTCCCCGCGCCCGTGTGGCGTCCTGGGCCGTGACCACCGCCACGGCCGGTGACGAGCATGACGACGACCAGCAGGACCGCGACGAGGCCGAGGATCCCGAGCACCTTCACCCAGCGTGGCGTGCCGACGCTCGCTCCTCGGTCGGGCCTCTCGCCGGTTTGGGGTTGGGGGAATGGGTCGGGCATCGTCCATCGTCCTCTCTCGCGGGGGCAGATCGCGACTTGCAGTTTACAATACGGAATGTCTATGATCAAGTCATAACGTATTGACAACGACAGTCGCGTATGCTGCGAGTGGTGCCGAAGCTCTGGAACGAGACGATCGAGGGGCATCGCCGAGCGGTCCGCGACGCGACCCTGGACACGGCGGCGGTGCTCGTGGCCGAGCACGGGTTGCGATCGGTGACGATGTCGCGGATCGCCGAGGAGACCGGGATCGGGCGCGCGACGCTGTACAAGTACTTCCCGGACGTCGAGGCGATCCTGGTCGCCTGGCACGAGCGTCAGGTCGCCGGTCACCTCGAGCAGCTCGCCGAGCTACGGAACCGGGCCGGCCCCGCCGGCGAGCGGTTGAGGGCCGTCCTCGAGGCCTACGCGCTCGGTTCCCACGAGCACCGGGGCACCGAGCTCGCGGCACTCTTGCACCGAGGCGAGCACGTCGCCCGAGCGCAGCGGCACCTACGGGAGTTCATCCGTGATCTGCTTGCCGAGGCCGCGGAGAGCGGCGACCTCCGCGACGATGTCGCACCCGACGAGCTCGCGAGCTACTGCCTCCACGCCTTGACGGCAGCCGGCGACCTGTCGTCCAAGGCCGCGGTCCGGCGGCTCGTCACGGTCACCCTGGACGGGTTGCGCCCCCCGGGCTGACTCCTTCCGCACGCGGCTGCGAGGTCAGCGTCCCGGCCCCGTGCCCCTCGACCGGGCGCCCGCCCTGGAGGACGAGGTGGATGCGCTTCGGATCGAGCAGTGCACGCGGCTCCGCGACCGGGTCTGTGTCGAGCACGAGCAGATCGGCCCGCGCTCCAGGAGCGATCACCCCGACCTCGCCGGCGAGCCCGCACGCGGCTGCGGCTCCCGACGTCCCGGCAGCGATCGCCTGCCCGTTCGTGAGCCCGCCCTCGGCGAGGCGCACCAGCTCGAGGGCGTTCCCGCCGAGCGGGTACGAGTCGAAGCCCATGGCCAGGATGACGCCCGCCTCGGAGGCGGCGGCCAGGGTGCGGTAGGCCTCCTCCCGCTGCTGCTTCGCCTGCTCCACGAGCGCGCACGGGTACTTCTCCGCGTGGTCCTCCGAGACGTCGTGGAAGGTGGAGAGCGTCGGTACGAGCACCTGCCCCGCCGCGGCCATGCGGTCGAGCAGATCCGGCTCGCGGTGGAGCGACAGCCCGTGCTCGACCGTGTCGACGCCGCTCTCGATCGCGAGCCGCGCGCCGGCGAGCCCCTCGGCGTGCGCGGCCACGCGCTTACCGAGCCGGTGGGCCTCGTCGACCACCGCCTCCAGCTCGGCCGCGGTCAGCTGCGGCCGCTCCGGATCCTCGAGCACGACGCTGCGGGCCCCGGTGGCCATCACCTTGACGAAGTCGGCGCCCTGCATCAGCTGCTCGCGCGCGGCCTTGCGGGCCTCGTCGGCACCGTCGGCCGGCCGGTACATGGTGGTGAAGATCCGGCAGCCGGGGCTCGTCGCCGAGATGATGCGTCCGCACGTGAGGATGCGCGGCCCCTCGACGAGACCGTGCGCGACGGCCTGGCGGAGTTGGAGTGCGTGGTCGTCCATGCTGCCCACGTCGCGGACGGTGAGGACTCCCGCCCGGACGAGGGCCTGCGCGGCCCGTGCCAGCTCGAAGTAGCGGAGCGCCGGCGTCCGCGGCTCCTCGCCGCGCTTCTGCGCGGGCAGCGTGTCGTAGGAAGAGAGGTGCACGTGCGCGTCCACGAGGGCGGGCAGGACGGTCTTCCCGGCCAGGTCGAGCACCTCGAGACCGGGACCGGCCGAGACGTCGGCGCCCGGCCCGAGCTCCGAGATCCGACCCGCGGCGACCCGAAGCGTCGCCCGCTCCAGCACGCCGCCGCGACCGTCGAGCACCCGGGCGTTCACGAGCACGAGGTCCACGAGGCGTCGATTCTCCCAGTTCTTGTGCAAGTGTCCACAGAGCCCGTACGATGGGTGACGCAGAGCGCCCGACTGACGGCCTGGAGGTGGGGATGTCCGAGAAGATGTGGGGTACCGAAGAGTTCTGGGGCCTTGGCTACGAGTGGGACCCGGACTGGGTCTACACCGACCGGCAGAAGGAGCTCCGCACGACGCTGATCGAGCTCTGCGAGAAGGAGTTGCGGGCGAACGCCAAGCGCTCCGACGACGAGCTGCTCTATCCGCGTCGCAATCTCGAGCTCCTCGGCGAGCACGGCTTTCTCGGCCTGACGGTGCCCGAGGAGTACGGCGGCCTGGGCGAGAACCACGTCGCCTACGGGATGGTCTGCGAGACGATTGCACGCTACGGCTGCGCCTCGACGGCGATGTGCTACGTCATGCACATCGGCGCGGTCAACGCGATCATGCTGCGCCCGACGCCGGAGCTGGTCGACAAGTACATCCGCCCCCTCCGGAGCGGCAAGGTCGGCACGCTCTCGTACTCGGACCCCGAGACCGGCTCGCACTTCTGGTACCCGATCTCGTCCGGCGCGGAGCGCTCGAACGGCGGCTTCCGCGTGCGCAAGAAGGCGTCGTGGACGACGTCCGGAGGTTTCGCCGACTTCTACGTCGTGCAGACGACGAGCCCGGACTTCTCCGGCTACGACGATCTCTCCGTCTTCGTGATCGACGGCGACCAGGTGCAGGCGCAGCCTTCGCTCTGGGACGCCCTCGGTCTGCGCGGCAACCAGTCCGGGCCGATCGAGGTGCCGAACGTCGAGGTTCCCGGAGAGCAGATCGTGGGCCCGGTCGGCGACGGCGCCGAGTCGAACGACGAGACCGTCGACCCCTGGTTCCTGATCGGGTCGTCGTCGGTGTGGAACGGGATCGCTCTGGGCGCGATCGACATCGCGAAGCGGCACACGACGCGGCGCAAGCACGTCGACGTCGGTCTGCGCGTCGCCGACTACCCCACGATCCAGGACTACGTCGGCGAGGCCGTCATGGACACGAACGCCGCTCGCCTCTTCGTCTGCTCCGTCGCCCAGGCGATGGACCGCGCGACCGACGACAACACGAAGGTGCTCACCCCGGGGGAGCTCGCGCGGGCGAACTTCCTGCACTGGGCCTGGCAGATCAAGTTCGTGGCCGCGAAGAACGTCGCCCACGTAGTCGACAAGATGCTGCACGCGTGCGGCGGCTCCGGCTACAAGCGCGACATGGAGCTCGAGCGCTATCTCCGCGACGCGAAGGCCGGCTGGGTGATGGGCCCGACGAACGAGGTGCTGCGCCAGTTCGTCGGCAAGGCGGTGCTGCTCGGGTTCGA
>JBBSIG010000225.1:0-4077 GCA_038232215.1 Gaiellales bacterium
CGCGAAATCCTCGTGCCTCGACGAGCGAGGCGCAGTCGGTCGCCCCGCCGGGATCCCCCCGATAACCGGCTCGAAGCGCGCTCGCCACGAAGGCCTGCGGCGTCTGCACGCCCACGAGGCTCGAGCGCTCGAGCGTCTCCACCACCAGGCCGTCGTGAACACGCTTGACCGTGTCCGGCAGCGGCAACGCGGGCACCACTCCGTCCCAGCCCTCGGCGAGCGGCGCGAGCACGCGCTCGACGACGTCGGCGGGCAGCAGCGGGCGAGCCGCGTCGTGGACGAGGACGACCTCCGCCTCCTGCGGCACCTCCGCGAGAGCGGCTGCCACCGACTCCGCCCTGGTAGCCCCGCCCGCGACGCACGCGCTCACCTTGGAGCACCCGAGCTCCTCGGCGAGCAGGATCGTCGGCTCCTGCCACCCAGGGGGCGCGGCGACGACGATCGCGTCGACCCGGTCACACGCCTCGAGACGCTCCAGGCTCTCCGCGAGCAGAGGGCGATCGCCGAGCCGGACGAATGCCTTCGGCCGGTCGGCACCGAGCCGCTCCCCGCGTCCCGCGGCCGCGAGGAGGGCCCAGACCGACACCGTTACGCGGTCGCGGCTGCCTTCGCCTTCGTCTTCTTGCCGTTCGGGCCCGCGACCTGGGCCAGAACGCCGTCGAGCCACTCTGCGGCCTCGTCCTCGTCCATCGCCATGGCGTACATCAGCTCGCTGGCCATGATCTTCTTGGCCTTGACGAACATCTGCTTCTCGCCCGTCGACAGTCCCTTCTCGTGGTCGCGCAGCGAGAGGTTCCGCACCACCTCCGCGAGCTCGAGGATGTCACCGGTCTTCATCTTGTCGCGGTTGTGCTTGAAGCGCCGGTTCCAGTTCTTCGGCATCTGAGTGCCGCCGCCGGTCAGGGCCTTCGTCACGATCTCGACCATGTCCTCGTCGATGACCTGGCGAAGACCTACCTTCTCGGCGTTCTCAGACGGCACGTTGACCGTCATGTCGTTGTGCAGGATCTGGATGGTCAGGTACTCCCGCTCCTGGCCGAGCACCTCCCTCCGCTCCTTCTTCACGACCGTGCCCGCCCCGTGGTGCGGATACACCACCTTGTCGCCGACGTCGTACAAGCCGACCTCCCTTTCAGAGCTCCGGTACCAAAGACGCTCGGCGGTGCCTGAGCCGCCGGCGGAATCGCTCAAGTGTAGCAAAAGTTGCTGGAAAACGTGACTTTTCTGAGTAGCGCGCGAGAAAAGTCCTGCATTCCGGGGAAAGGCGCGCCGGGGTCGATGCGTCCTCCCCGCTCTAGCGCGCCTCGGCGGAGCGCCGCTCGTCGAGTCCCGCGTCGAGCGCCTGCCGGATGGTCTCGGCCGCGACGACGGCAACTCCGCTGCGAGTCGGCGTCCCGGTCGGGGCGAGCGCCGTGGACAGCCCGAGCTTCAGGCACTCCTCCAGCCGGCGCTCGGCCTGGGTGGCGGGGCGCAGGCGGCCGGTGAGACCGATCTCGCCGAAGGCGGCGAGACCCTCGCGTACCGGCACGCCCCGGGCGGCGGAGGCTATCGTGAGCGCGACCGCGAGATCGGCGCCGGGCTCGTCGATCCGCACGCCGCCCGCCACGTTTACGAAGACGTCGGCCTGCCCGAGCGCCACGCGCGCGTGCCGCGAGAGCACGGCGACGATCATCGCGAGCCGCTTCGGATCGACGCCCGTGCCCACCCGGCGCGGCATGGCGAGATCGGTGGGAGACACGAGCGCCTGGATCTCGAGGAGGATCGGGCGCGTGCCCTCGAGCGCGCACGCCACGGCGGCGCCGATCTCCCCGCCCTCGCTGCGCCCGAAGAGGGCCGAGGGGTCCGGCACGCCCACGAGGCCGGCGCCCGTCATCTCGAAGACCCCAAGCTCGTTCGTCGAGCCGAAGCGGTTCTTCGCGGCACGCAGGACGCGATGCTCGCGCAGGCGATCGCCCTCGAACTGCAGGACGCAGTCGACGAGGTGCTCGAGCACCCGCGGCCCGGCAACCGACCCGTCCTTCGTCACGTGCCCGACGAGGATGGTCGCGATCCCGGATTCCTTCGCCACCCGCAGCAGCCGGCCCGCCGCCTCGCGCACCTGAGCGACCGAGCCGGGCGCGGAGCCGAGCTCGGCCGAGTACAGCGTCTGCACCGAGTCGATCACGCACACGTCGGGCCGCTCGCGCTCGAGCGTCGCACACACCGCCTCGAGCTCCGTCTCGGCCAGGATCTCGACTCGCTCGGCGCCCCCGAGGCGAGCCGCCCGCAGCTTCACCTGCGCGGTCGACTCCTCCCCCGTGACGAGCAGGGCGCGGCGGCTCGTCGAGATCGCGGCGAGCGCGGAGAGGAGGAGCGTCGACTTGCCGACGCCCGGCTCGCCGCCGACGAGGACGAGGGACGCCGGCACGAGTCCGCCTCCCAGCACGCGGTCGAGCTCGGGAACGCCGGTCGGGATGCGGGCGGCCTCCTCCACCTCCACGTCGACCAGCCGAAGCAGCGGCCGGGCAGCGCCGCCGCGGCGACCGGCCGCAGGCGTCAGCGTTTCCTCGACGAGGGTGCCGAACGCGCCGCAGCCTGGGCACTTCCCGAACCACCGTCCGGCGGAGTAGCCGCAGTCGGTGCAGGCGTACTGGACGGCCGGCTTCGCCATCCTCCGAGTCTAGGGACGACTCCGGACGGGAACCGCGCCGAAAGTGCGACGATTCCTCCCTGGACTCAGACCCGCTCGGGAGGGCTCGCCTGCGCCGCACGAGCGCCCAGTCGCATGGCGGCGAGACAGGCCAGTGCGATGAGCGCCGAGGAGATCAGCATCCAGCCGGCGAACTCGGCGTCGTCCTCGACCACCACCTCGAGCTCGTACGGCAAATCCCCGTGTCACCAACCGAAGTGGAAGAGAGTCGGCGAGGCAGCCTCGAAGAAGACGGCGAGGACGAGGAGTGCGAGGCCGCCGCGAACGAAGAGCCGGGCTCGGCACGTACGCGGCGAGCGACCAGAGGAGCGCGAACGTGAGCGCGAGCAGCGGCAGGTAGATCAGCGGCCGGACGAGCCGGGCGCAGTGGGCGCAGAGCCCGACCCCGACTGAGGAAATCCGTTCGTGCAGCTCGAGATAGTCGCCGGCCGTCAGCGCCCCGCGTACCTTGTCGAAGACGACGTTGTTGACGAGGGAGACTTGCTCGCTTTGCGGCGGTCGCGCTTCGCTCCGGCTCGCGAACGCCGCCGATCGTGCTCTCTGCGGGCGAGCGCGCACCCTTCGAGCGACGCCTCATTCCTTCTCCTACGTCGGAGCCTTGCTCAATCCTCGTCGGAGACGTCGTCGTCGGAGATCGGCTCGTCGGGCGGGACGGTGATGCGCTCCGGCGTGACCTCCCCCGGGATGATCGTGATGTCGACCTCGTCCTCCGCCGACGCGACAACGCCCTCGTCCGGCAACTTGCGGCTGACGAGGATCGTCGAGCCCGGCTCGAGCGAGCGGCCGAGCACGAAATCGGCGAGCGGGTCCTCGATGTAGCGCTGGATCGCGCGGCGCAGCGGCCGGGCGCCCATCGCCGGGTCGTAGCCCTTGTCGACGAGCAGGTCCTTCGCGTCGTCCGTGAGCTCGATCGTGACCTCGTGGGTCGCCATCTGCTCGCGCAGGCGCCGCAGGACGAGCTCGACGATCGTCTTGATCTCTTCCTTCGCCAGCTTGTGGAAGACGATGATCTCGTCGATCCGGTTCACGAGCTCGGGCCGGAAGACCTTCTTCAGATCGCTCATCACGCGCGACTTCATGTCCTCGTACGTGAGGCCGGCCTCGTCGCCGATCGAGAAGCCAAGCGTCTGGTTCTTCGAGATCGAGGCCGCGCCGATGTTCGAGGTCATGATCACGATCGTGTTGCGGAAGTCGACCTTGCGGCCCTGCGAGTCGGTCAGCTTCCCCTCCTCGAGGATCTGCAGGAGGATGTTGAAGACGTCGGGGTGCGCCTTCTCGATCTCGTCGAGGAGGAGCACGGAGTACGGCTTGCGCCGGACGGCCTCCGTGAGCTGGCCGCCCTCGTCGTAGCCGATGTAGCCCGGCGGCGAGCCGACGAGCCGCGAGAC
>JBBSIG010000226.1:0-4065 GCA_038232215.1 Gaiellales bacterium
CTGCTGAAGCCGATGCTCGCGCGCGGAGAGCTCCGCTGCGTCGGCGCGACGACCCTCGACGAGTACCGCAAGCACATCGAGAAGGACGCCGCGCTCGAGCGCCGCTTCGCGCCCGTGCTGGTCGGCGAGCCCTCGGTGGCGGACACGATCGCCATCCTGCGCGGGCTGAAGGAGCGCTACGAGGCCCATCACGGCGTCCGGATCCGCGACGCCGCGCTCGTCGCCGCCGCGGTGCTCAGCGACCGCTACATCGCCGACCGGTTCATGCCGGACAAGGCGATCGACGTCGTCGACGAGGCGGCCTCGCGGCTGCGGATGGAGATCGACTCCTCCCCGATCGAGCTCGACGAGGCCGACCGCCGGGTGCGGCAGCTCGAGATCGAGCTCGCCGCGATGGCGAAGGAGTCGGCGGACGTGCGGGAGCCGGTCGAGCGCTCGCTCGCCGAGGCGCGCGAGGCGCGGGACGAGCTCGCGGCGCGCTGGGCGACCGAGAAGGAGTCTCTCGAGCGCGTCTCCGCGATCACCCGGCGGATCGACGAGCTCAAGATGGAGGCCGAGCGCGCCGAGCGTCAGGGAGACCTCCAGCGCGTGGCCGAGATCCGCTATGGCGAGCTGCCGGAGCTCGAGCGCGAGCTCGAGGCCCGCGACGAGCCGCAGGCGGCTCCCATGGTCAAGGAGGAGGTCGACGAGGACGACGTCGCCGCCGTGGTCGCGCGCTGGTCGGGCATTCCCGTCACGCGGCTCCTGGAGGGGGAGACCGAGAAGCTCGTGCACATGGAGGAGCGCCTGCACGGGCGGGTGGTCGGCCAGGACGAGGCCGTGGAGGCGGTCGCGAACGCGCTCCGCCGTGCGCGCACCGGGCTCCAGGACCCGAACCGCCCGATCGGCTCCTTCGTCTTCCTCGGCCCCACCGGGGTCGGCAAGACCGAGCTGGCGCGGGCGCTCGCCGAGTTCATGTTCGACGACGAGCGCGCGATGGTGCGGCTCGACATGTCCGAGTACCAGGAGCGGCACACCGTCGCGCGCCTGCTCGGCGCCCCGCCCGGGTACGTCGGCTACGAGGAGGGCGGTCAGCTCACGGAGGCGGTGCGGCGGCGACCGTACTCGGTCCTCCTCCTCGACGAGATCGAGAAGGCGCACACCGAGGTCTTCGACGTGCTGCTGCAGATCCTCGACGACGGGCGCCTCACCGACGGTCAGGGCCGCACCGTCGACTTCCGGAACACCGTCATCATCATGACCTCGAACGTGCGCTCGGCCGAGGCGATGCGCGAGCGCTTCCGTCCCGAGTTCCTGAACCGGATCGACGAGATCGTCGTCTTCGAGCCCCTGACGCGCGACCAGATCGGCGCCATCGTCGAGCTCCAGCTCGAGCGCCTGCGGGCGCGGCTCGCCGATCGCGGCCTCCAGCTCGATCTGACGGACGCGGCGGCCGAGGCGATCGCGGAGGCGGGCTGGGACCCGACCTACGGCGCCCGCCCCCTGAAACGGGCAATCCAGCGCCTGGTCGAGAATCCGCTCGCCTTGCGGCTGCTCGAGGGCGAGTTCGGCGAGGGCGACACGATCCGGGTCGACGCCGGGGACGGCGAGCTCGTCTTCGAGCGAGCCGGGGCCGCCGCGGGCGTGGCCGTGTAGGACGTCTTGCGAGGCCGGGAGCCGAGCGCGACGATCGCCGGATGTGGCGAGGCCGCGAACCCCCGCTCGATCGCGAGACGGTGGCTGGCATCATTCGTTTGCTGATGCGCATCGAGGCGAACGTCGATCGCATCCTGAGCATCGTCGACGAGGAGGATGATGGCGAGGAGGAAGCTGACGCCTGAGGAGCGCGCCGACATCAGGCGCGCGATCGAGGAGGCGCCCGCTCGACGGCGCGAGTCGGAGGCGATGTACCAGCGCTTCCGGGCTCGCATGCGCGCGGAGGACGAGCGGATCGAGCGGAGGCGCAGGCTCCTGCGCAGGCTTCTCCCTGCCCGGCGCCTCGGCTGAGAGCCTAAAGAGCTCGTTTCAAAATGAGCACAGGCCGCAGGGCCACGCTCGGCGGCGCGAGAGCGGCGTCCTCGGTCGCGCCCAGATCACTGATCTGCGCGCTCCCTGCGTCCTTGTCTCGCACCACCGAGCGCACCCCGGTCAACGTGTCTCATTCTGAAACAAGCTCTGAGGCCGACTCTGCTCCGGGCACCGGTTCCGGGCGGATAGCGTCCGGCCGGTGCGGCCGCGCTACTCGTCGTCGAACGGAGACCTGCCGCCGCCGCTCCCGCCCGAGACGCGGACCGTCGGGCAGCTCGTGGCCGAGTCGCTACGGCTCTACGGCCGCCGCTTCTGGCCGTCGCTCGCGCTCGGCCTCGGACTGGCTGCCGACGACCAGCTCTTCACCGGGAGCGAGCGCAGCGGCGCCGTCCTCGCGGCCGTCGTGGGAGCCTTTCTGCTGACGGGCTCCTACGTGGGCGCCTCCGTCCTCGTCTCCGGGACGCGGCCCGGGCGGCGCGAGCTGGCCACAGCCCTCGCGGCCGGGGTGCTCGCCTACCTGCCGTTCACGATCCTCGTGCTCGGGTTCGTGCTCCCCGGCCTGGCCTGGCTCGCCCTCGGCGGGCTCGCCGTCCCCGTCGCGGTGATCGAGCGCGTCGGTCTGCGCGCGGCCTTCACCCGGGCGACGGAGCTCGCCCGGGCCGACTACGTGCACGCGCTGGGCTCGCTGGCGACGCTCGTGATCCTCTTCTTCCTGCTCCGCCTCGTGCTCTTCTTCCTGCTGCGGGGGCAGGGAGACGCGACCGACCGGGTGGCCGTCTTCCTCGCCGACCTCGTCATCTCGCCCGTCGTGTTCCTCGGCGCCGCGCTGCTCTACTACGACCAGGCGGCCCGGGTGGATCAGTCGAGCCCGTCGGCCTCCAGCTCGCGCAGGTAGCCCTCGAACAGCCGCCGGTGGCCCTCCTCGTCGCGCAGGATCGCGATCACCATGTCCTGCGTCACCCAGTCGACCCCGTCGGTCTCCTCGATCAACCGGTTGTAGTGCTCGATCGCGCCGGTCTCCGCTTCGATCACGCCCCTGATCACGTGGACGATGTCGGTCTGGCGCTCCGGGGGCTGCAGGTAGCGCTGCTCGGCCGTGAACTCGAGCGACCCCGGGACGACGCCGTACAGCTCCTTGATTCGCTGCGCGAACTGCTGCGCGTGCCCGAGCTCCTCCTGGACGTCCTGCTGCAGGGACTCGACGACCTCCTGCGCGCGCAGGCCGTCCGGGTTGACCGAGTTCGCGACGTAGCTCATCACCGTCTCGATCTCCATCCAGTACGCCCGCTCGAGCAGCGAGATGATCTGCTGGCGCTTCTCGGTCTGCTCGTCGGACAGGATCCCCTGCGAGCTGCTGCGGGTGGTCACGGTGCCTCCTCCGGTCGGTTGGGGTGAGGATAGTGGCGGCTCCCTCGCGACTACACTCGTGCCCCCGAACTCCGAAGGAGCCGCCATGCCGACGTATCTCCTGCTCTCGACCCTGACCGCGCAGGGCGTCCAGACGCTGAAGTCGAACCCCGACCGGCTGCGCGAGGTCAACCGCGACGTCGAGGAGCTCGGCGCGAAGGTGCTCCAGCAGTGGGCGACCCTCGGTCCCTTCGACTTCGTCAACGTGGTCGAGGCCCCGGACGACGCGACGATCGCCCGCGTCTCGGTCGCGCTGGGCGCGCGTGGGAGCGCCAAGCTGCAGACGATGCCCGCGCTGACGATCGACGAGTTCCTCGCCGCCGTGACCTGAGTCATTCAGTAACGCTCGCCGGGCTCGGGAGTCAGAGCCTCTCCGACCAAACGGCGCCGCGTCCGTCGGCGTCTCGGGATCTCCCGAAAGGGGAAGCCCATGGCAGCGGTGGCAACAGAGCGAACGGCGAGCCCGACGGCGCCCGTACCGGAGGCGCCCCTCCAGGCCCTCGGCTCGCACCTCGGAGAGTGGATCGCCCGCGGGGCGTTCGCGGGCCTCGCGGCAGGTCTCCTCTTCCTGATCGCGCAGATGGGCTGGGCGACCTCTCGGGCAAGCCCGCGGTCGCCCCGCTCCTCGACATGCCGACGGTCTTCCACGGC
>JBBSIG010000227.1:0-4045 GCA_038232215.1 Gaiellales bacterium
GATCGAGGACCAGTTCGGGCCGCTCCTCGAGCTACCGGCCAAGGCCTCCTCCACGGCCCGCCGCTTCCGCTTCGCCGACGGCGCGGGCGAGCTCGGCTTCGTGAATCCGGTCTCCGAGCCGTTCTGCTCGACCTGCGACCGCATCCGCGTGACCGCGGACGGGCAGCTCCGCACCTGCCTCTTCTCCCGCCGGGAGTGGGACCTGAAGACGCCGCTCCGAGACGGCCGCTCCGACGCCGAGGTTGCCGACGAGATCCGCTGGGCGGTCCGGCACAAGGAGCTGAAGCACCGGATCAACGATCCCGGCTTCGTGCGCGCGAGCCGCTCGATGTCGCAGATCGGCGGCTGAGCATCCAGTTCGGCACCCGAGCGCTCGGCAACGCCCGGGAGGCGATGTAAGCTCTCAGTGTGCTGCGCCAGGGTCCCCTCTCGGCCTTCCTGCACGGCGTGATCGAGTACCTGGCGGCGGCGCTCCTGATCGCCTCGCCCTTCCTCTTCGGGTTCGACTCGGGAACCGCGAAGGCAGTCGCGATCGTCCTCGGGATCACGATCCTGGCGGTCACGGCGAGCAGCGACCTGCCCACGGGACTCGCCAAGACGATTCCCGTGACCATCCACGTCGTCCTGGACTACATCGTGGCCGCGCTCATGATCGCGGCTCCGTTCCTCTTCCGTTTCACCGGGGACAGCACCGCGACCGCGTTCTTCGTGATCCTGGGTATCGCGCACCTCCTGATCACGATCGCAACGCGCTTTCTCGGGGCGCGCGTTCCTGCGACCGAGGCATCCGGCCGCTGAGCTCTAAGCCATTACCTGCCGCCCCCGGTCCCGGACGCGGATCCGGGCGAGAATAGGGTCCGGCCGCCGGTCGTTACGCACATCACGATGACACACGAGCTGAAGAGCCTCCGGTGACCGCGCTCGCCCTAGCCGGACGGCGCTACCTCCCGCGTGGCTGGGCCGACCTCGGCCTCCAGCTCGCGATCTGGTTCGGTTTCCTCGCCCTCTACCAGCTCGCCCGTGGCGTCGCGGATCACGACACGGCCAAGGCGTTCGCGAACGGCCTTCGCGTCATCAACCTGGAGCGGAACGCGAACGCGCTGTTCGAGCTGACGTTCCAGCGCGCCGCCCACTCCTCCGACGCGCTGAGCTGGTTCGCCTCGTTCACGTACTGGAACTCCGAGTTCACGGTGGTCGGGCTCGCGCTGCTGTGGGTGTACCTGCGTCGCCACGACTCCTTCGCGCGCTTCCGCAACGCGATCCTGCTCGCGAACGCGATCGGCCTCGTCGGCTACGTCCTCCTCCCTACCGCTCCGCCCCGCATGTTCGGGGGCCTCGGGTTCGTCGACACGCTCGCGCAGTTCGGCGGACTCAACCACGGCAGCGGTCTGATCGAGCTCGCCTCGAACCCGTACGCCGCGATGCCTAGTCTGCACGCGGCGGACGCGCTGATCGTCGGTCTGGCGCTCTCCTTCGCGACCAGGCGGACGATCGTCCGCGTCCTCTGGGCACTCTGGCCGGGGTGGGTGTGGTTCTGCGTGATCGCGACGGGCAACCACTTCTGGCTCGACGTGGTCGCAGGCATCGTCGTCGCGCTCGCGGCGCTCGCGGTCCTGTACCGCACGCCGCTGCGGACGGGCATCGCAAAGCTGCTATAGTCCCATAGCAGATATGCGATGGAGCTCGACATGAGCCGCGCCGCGACGGTCAAGCAGGGCTACACCCGCGGAGCACGCCGGATCGCTTCGCGCTCGATCGTCGGTCTCGCCCGGACGCGTGTGACCCCGAACGCGCTCACCGCGTCGGGCGTGGGTCTCTGCGCCCTCGCGTCGGTGCTCGTCTTCTTCGAGGACCGGAGCCCGCTGCTCTTCTACTGGCTCGGTGCGCTCGTCTTCGTTGCCGGCTCGCTGCTCGACATCCTCGACGGCGCACTCGCGCGCGAGACCGGTAAGGGCACGCCCTTCGGCGCGTTTCTCGACTCCACCACCGATCGAGTGAGCGAGGGCTTCATGCTGGGAGCGATCGCGCTCGTCCTCGCGCGACACGACCACACCGTGGCGCTAGCGTTCACCTTCGCCGCGGTTGGCGGCTCCTTTCTCGTCAGCTACACCAGAGCGCGGGCGGAAGCGCTCGGCCTGCGAGGCGACGTCGGCCTCGGCTCGAGGGCAGAGCGCGTCGTCGTCATCACCGCCGGGCTCGTGCTCGCCCCCTGGGGCGTGCTCCCGTGGGCGATCTACCTGCTCGCCGCCACGTCCTGGCTCACCGTCGTGCAGCGGATCCTGCACGTCCGCGCCCAGATCCTCGGAGGAGACCATGGCTTCGACAAACGGTAGGAACAACGGCAAGGCGACGCTCGACCAGGAGCGGGTACGGGTTGCGATCATCGGCGTCGGCAACTGCGCCAACTCGCTCCTGCAGGGGGTCGAGTACTACCAGGACGCCGATCCCGAGCAGTTCGTGCCCGGCCTGATGCACGTCGACCTCGGCGGCTACCACGTGCGGGACATCGAGTTCACGGCCGCCTTCGACGTGACGACCGACAAGGTCGGCAAGGACCTCGCCGATGCGATCTGGGCTCACCCGAACGACACCTACCGCTTCGCGGAGGTGCCGAAGACGGGGATCGAGGTCTCGCGCGGGATGACGCACGACGGGATTGGCAAGTACCTGTCCGAGGTGGTCACGAAGGCACCCGGCGAGACGGACGACGTGGTCGGGATCCTCCGGGAGACGGGCACGGACGTCGTCGTCAACTACCTGCCGGTCGGGTCCGAGGAGGCGACGAAGTGGTACGCCGAGCAGATCCTCTCCGCCGGCTGCGCGATGGTGAACTGCATGCCGGTCTTCCTCGCCCGCGAGCCGTACTGGCAGAAGCGCTTCGAGCGCGCCGGCGTGCCGATCATCGGCGACGACATCAAGTCGCAGGTCGGCGCCACCATCACCCACCGCGTGCTCACGAGTCTCTTCCGCGAGCGCGGCGTCCATCTCGACAAGACGATGCAGCTGAACGTCGGGGGGAACTCGGACTTCCTCAACATGCTCGAGCGCGACCGGCTCGAGTCGAAGAAGATCTCGAAGACGAACGCGGTCACGTCGATGCTCGACTACGACCTGGGCGCGGGCAACGTCCACGTGGGCCCGTCCGACTACGTGCCGTGGCTGACCGACCGCAAGTGGGCGTACATCCGCATGGAGGGAACATCGTTCGGCGACGTCCCGCTCAATATCGAGCTCAAGCTCGAGGTGTGGGACTCGCCCAACTCGGCCGGGATCGTGATCGACGCCGTGCGGCTCGCGAAGCTCGCCCTGAACAACGGGCTCGCGGGCGCGCTCGAGGGGCCGAGCTCCTACCTGATGAAGTCGCCGCCGCGACAGATCGTCGACGACGAGGCCTTCGAGGCGGTCGAGCAGTTCATCGGGCAGAACGCGCGCAAGGCGAAGGAGCCGGTGCGCTCCCAGGCGTGAGGCAGAACGCAAAGCCCCCCTCGCCGCGACGGCCAGTCGCGGCGAGGGCGCACGGCGGAGTAGACCTCGACGCTGTGGATGCTTCGTCACACTCTCTCGACCACTGTGGACACTTCGTGACGGTGCCTGGCACCGTGACGGATCGGCGCCGGCCAGCCGGCGCCGGAGACGTCTTCGGCAGGAGCATCGTCGCGAGAGATTCACCGCCCGCGACGCCCGCACGGTGCCAGGCACCGTCACAGTTCGTCCACAGAGGACGCCCAAAGGGGCCGGTGCCGGGCCGCTGGGTGCGGCTAGCTCTCGGCCTCCGCGACGGCTCGCTCGGCCGCCTCGAAGCCCGTCCTCGAATGCGTGCCGTCGCAGAACGGCTTCGTCGTCGAGCCGCCGCAGCGACATAGCGCCACCGCCTTTTGCTCCGCGACGTCGTAGGCGTTCCCGTCGGCGTCCACGAGCCGGACAGGGCCCGTGACGAGGTAGGGGCCGCTGTTCTGCACCTTGATCTGAACGTCGTCCACGTCGGCTCCTTCGAGTGGTGGTGGATGGACGCCCGAGCGTAGCGGCGAGGGATGCGCGGGGAGAC
>JBBSIG010000228.1:0-4023 GCA_038232215.1 Gaiellales bacterium
AGGTTCGAGCGCAGATCACCGCCTCGCGCGACGCCGGCAGCGGCGAGTTCATCCTCTGGGACCCGGCGGTCACCTACACGGTCGACGCGCTGACCCCCGACGCGGCCACGTCGCGGAAGGGCCTCGCCTCGCCCGCGACGACGCGCTCGGCCGGTCCCGCCAACCGGCCCCGGCCACTCACGGTGGGCTCGACGACGACCGCGCCGCGGGCGGCGGACGCGACGGGAAAGGGCGCGGTCGCGGTGAAGGCGAACGAGCTCGGCGTCGTTCCCGTGCTCATGCACCACGAGATCAGGCCCGACCGCGTGGGCGACTACGACCAGACGCCGGCCGAGTTCCGCGCGGAGCTCGAGCGCCTGTGGAAGGACGGCTATCGGCCCGTGCGTGCACAGGACCTGGTGAACGGCCGGCTCGACGTCCCGGCCGGGAAGTCGCCCGTCGTGCTCACCTTCGACGACTCGACCAAGTACCAGTTCTCGTACGCGGCGGGCGGCGAGATCGAGCCCGACACCGCGATCGGAATCATGCTCGCGTTCGCGAAGAGCCACCCCGGCTTCCGGCCGGCGGGGACGTTCTTCCCTCTGCGCGAGCCGTTCGCCGGCACGGCGGCGGGACCCGCCATGCTGCGCTGGCTGGTGGCCCACGGCTTCGAGCTCGGGAACCACACCAAGGACCACATCCCGCTCGGCACGCTCGACGCGAGCGAGGTCCAGCGAGAGCTGGCCCTCGGCCAGCGGATCATCACGGACGCCGTCCCGGGCTATCGCGTGCGCACGATGGCGCTTCCCCTGGGCTCGCTGCCGGAGCCTGCGCCCCTTGCTCTCCGCGGGCGTTGGCAGGGGCTCTCCTACCGCGCCGAGGCCGTCTTCCTCGTGGGCGCCGAGCCCGCGCAGTCGCCGTTCAGCACGCGCTGGGACCCGGCCGCGGTCCCGCGCATTCGCAGCTCGCACCTCCCGTGGGAGAGCCAGGCCGACTTCACGGCCGCCTACTGGCTGCGGGAGCTCGAGCGGGACCCCGAGACGCGCTACGTCTCCGACGGCGACCCAACGCGTATCTCGTTTCCCGCCGCGCAACGCTCGCAGCTCGCCCCGCGCTACCGCTCGCGCGCGAACCCGTACTGAGTCCGGCCCGCGCCGCTCGATATTCCGAGCAACCGTCTAGGCTCCCCGCGATGCCCGCGCTCGCCGACACGACGATCCGGCTGCTCGGTCAGGAGCCGCTTGCAGGCCGTCTGCCCACGGCGGAGGTGCTGCGCCTCGCCGAGCTGCTCGACGCGGCGGGCTTCGCGTATCTCGAGGTGTCGGGCGGCGGCGTCTTCGACAACGCGGTGCGGCGGGGGGTCGAGAGCCCGTGGGAGCGGATTCGCGCTCTCAGCGAGCGGGTGCGAACACCCCTCGGTCTCGCTCTGCGCGGGCGCTTTCTCGTCGGCTCGCGGCCGGTCGACGGCGACGTCGTGCGCCGGTTCGTCGCCTGCGCTGCCGAGAACGGGATCGACGTCTTCCGCCTGCACGACCCCCTGAACGACGTCTCGAACCTGCGCGAGGCGGCCGAGGCGATCGAGGCTGCCGGGCGGGAGTTCGAGGCGGGCCTCGTGTACAGCTCCGGACGAACGGGTCAGAACGAGGCGCTCGTCGAGCAGGCTCGCAAGCTGCCCGAGCTCGGCGCGGCGCGCGTTCTCATCCACGACCCGACCGGCTCGCTGCAGCCTCACCGGGCCCACGACCTGGTCGCGCGCATCGCGGAGGCGACCGGCCTGCCGGTGGGGATCTACGCCCAGGGCTCGGCCGGCAACGCGCTCGCGGCGGCGCTGGAGGCAGCCCGCGCCGGCGCGGCGCTCGTGGCCTGCACGGTCTACCCGATCGCGCTGACCCTCCACCGAGTCTCCGGCGAGGCGCTCGCGGAGGCGCTCGCCGGGCTCGGGCTCGCCTGCGACGTCGACGCCTCCGTGCTCTGGCGCGCGTCGGAGCTGATCGACGAGCACATCGGCGACGAGCCCGTGACGCCGCTCGCCCCGCGGATCGCCGTGCGCGCGGCGCAGCACGACTTTCCCGCGGGCCTGGTCGCCGCGCTCGACACGCACCTGCGCGCGCACTCGGCGGGCGATCGGATCGACGAGGTGCTCACCGAGGTCGAGCGGATTCGCGCCGAGGCGGGCTGGCCGCCGCTCGCGGCGCCGATCGGCCAGATCCTCGCCTCCCAGGCGCTCCTGCACGTGCTCTCCGCAAGCCGCTACACGACGGTCGTCGACGAGCTCCGCGCCCTGATCGAGGGCCGGTACGGGACGCCGCCCGCCCCGATCGACCCCACGGTCGCGCGCGCCGTCGCCCTCCGCTCCGCGGGCGAGCCGGTCGAGGAGCCCGTCGTGCGCCTGAGCGAGCTGCGCGAGCAGGTCGGGGATCTCGCCTCGAGCGAGGAGGAGCTCCTCCTGCTCGCCCTCTTCGGCGACGAGGCGGCGCCGCTGCTCCGCACCATTCGCAGCCGCAGCAGGCACGACGAGACGCTCGGCACGGGCGGCGTCGACCAGGCGCGGGCCGAGCGGATTCGGGAGGTCGTCCGCATCGTCCAGGAGTCGGGCGTCGGCGAGGTCACGATCGAGGAGGCCGGGATGCGCGTGTCCGTCCGGCGGACGGAGGAGCGGGCCCCCGCAGCCGGGCCGGTGGCAGAGGGGCTTCTGGCCGAGGACGACGGTGCGCCGCTGCCGCCCCTTCCGGGCCCGGGGGGGCCGATCCGCGTCGAGTCGCCCATGGTCGGCACCTTCTACCGCTCGTCGCAGCCCGGCGCGCCGCCGTTCGTCGAGGAGGGCGATCCGGTGGGGGCGGGCCAGACGCTCTGCATCCTCGAGGCGATGAAGCTGATGAACGAGGTCAAGGCCGAGCGCGACGCCATCGTGCACGCGATCCACGTCGGCAACGCCGAGCCCGTCGAGTTCGGGCAGCTCCTCTTCGAGCTGGAGCCGCTCGACGGCCGGCCGCTCGAGCTGTAAGGGGTCTCCAGCTGTTCGCCCGCGTCCTAGTCGCGAACCGAGGCGAGATCGCCGTCCGCGTGATCCGCGCCCTCCACGAGCTGGGGGCGGAGGCGGTGGCCGTCTACTCGACCGCCGACGCGGGCGCGCTGCACACCCGCCTCGCCGACCGTGCGGTCTGCATCGGGCCGCCGCCGGCGGCGGAGAGCTACCTCCGCATCCCATCGGTGATCGCGGCGGCCGAGACGACGGGGTGCGAGGCCGTCCACCCGGGCTACGGCTTCTTATCCGAGAACCCGGCGTTCGTCGAGGCCTGCGCCGCGAGCGAGCTCGCGTTCGTCGGCCCGAGCGCCGAGGTGATGGCGCGGATGGGCGACAAGACGCTGGCGAAGCGCGAGATGGCCGCGGCGGGCCTTCCGCTCGTCCCCGGCACCTCCGGCTCCACGAGCGTCCGCGAGGCCCGGATCGCGGCCGGCGAGCTCGGCTACCCGGTCCTGCTGAAGCCGACGGCGGGCGGCGGCGGCAAGGGCATGCGCCTGGTCGAGTCGTCCGAGCAGCTCGAGGACGCCTTCGCGCGGGCGTCCGCCGAGGTCGAGGCAGCCTTTGGCGACGGGGCGCTCTACCTCGAGAAGGCGCTCGTCCCGGCGAGGCACGTCGAGGTGCAGGTGCTCTGCGACGACGCGGGCGGGATCCTCACGCTGGGCGAGCGTGAGTGCTCGATCCAGCGCCGGCACCAGAAGCTGATCGAGGAGTCGCCCTCGCCCGCCCTCGACGACGGGGCCCGAGCGGCCATGGATGAGGCCGCGGAGCGCGGCTGTCGCGCCGTCGGATACCGGAACGCCGGCACCTTCGAGTTCCTGCTCGGGCCGGACGGGGCCTTCTACTTCATCGAGGTGAACGCGCGGCTACAGGTCGAGCATCCGGGCAGCGAGCTCGTGACCGGGATCGACATCGTGCGCGAGCAGCTGCGTCTCGCGGCCGGCGAGCCGCTCGTCCTCACCGGGCGGGCACCGAGGCGCGGCCATGCGATCGAGATCCGGATCAACGCCGAGGACTCCACC
>JBBSIG010000229.1:0-4012 GCA_038232215.1 Gaiellales bacterium
CGCTTCACCCGGCCTCGTAACACCCTGTTACTTGGGCCCGCCGGCGGGGGGCAGCTCTCCGCGGCTCCGCCGCGCGCGACGACGAGATCGAGCGACATTCCCGCGGCGGCCGCGACGCCCGCCGGGGCCTGCTGGCTCAGGACCGTGCCCGCCGGCCCGTCGCCGAACCTGATCCTCCCGACGCGGAGCCCCGCGGCTCTCAGCTTCGCCCGCGCCTCGGAGATGGAGAGCCCGACGAGTCTCGGCACGCGCCCGTCCAGCGGCTTCGCGAGAACGAGCGTCACCTTGTCGTAGGAGGACAGCCGCCCTCGGCGGGGGTACTGCGCCAGGACGACGTCGGTGCGCTGGAGGGGCTCGGCTGGTCGGTAGACGACGGCCGCCTCGAGCGGCTGCTCCGCCAGACGACGCTCGGCCGCGGCGAGCGTCTCCCCGACCACGCTCGGTACCTCGACCTCGTTCGGCTTGCAGTCGGCGGTCGTGGCCGGACCGAAGCCGCTGAAGTACGCGACGTCCATCCCCTCGCGGCAGTTCCCGTTGTCGAGGCGTGCCTGCCCGTCGCGCCAGACGACCCGCTTCGTCGAGGCGTACGGGGTCGGAGCGGTCGGGAAGGGGAGGGGCTCGGACTCTCGCGCGCTGAGGGCGCTCTCCATGAAGCTCTTCCAGATCAGCGCGGGGAACGTGCCTCCGGCGACCGGCTCGCCGCCGTACTCGGTCAGCATCGGCGTCAGACGGGTGGGATAGCCCACCCAGACGGCGGTCACGAGCTGGGGCGTGTACCCGACGAACCAGGCGTCGCCGTAGTTCTCGGTCGTCCCGGTCTTGCCGGCCGCGGGTCGATCGGCGAGAGCGGCCCGGCGGCCGGTACCCGACCGGACGACCTCCTGCAGGATCCCGTTGAGGATGGTCACCGTCTCGGGTCGCAGCACCCGCCTTAGCACCGGCGCGTTGCCCCCGTCGCGCACGAGCCGGCCCCGCTCGTTCCGCACGTCCAGGACCACCCGCGGCCGGTTGCCGAGCGCCGCTCCGTCGATGCGGAGGCCGCCGTCGGCGAATGCCGAGTAGGCGCGGGCGAGCTCCAGGGGACTGAGGGGATCGGCGCCGAGGCCGATCGCGAAGTACGGATTCAGCTTTCGGCGGATCCCGAGCGCGGCCGCCGTCCGGGCGACGTTCGCGGGACCGACGAGGCGGGTGAGCTGTGCGTAGACCGCGTTGTCCGACTGCACAGTCGCGGTCTCGAGGGTCACTGGGCCGAGGTACTCGTCCTCGTAGTTGTGCACGGACCAGACCCTGTCGCCGAGCGAGATCAGCGTCGGCTCGGAGACGAACGTCGTGGAGGGAGCGATCCCCTGCTCGAGGGCGGCTGCGAGGACGAAGGGCTTGAACGCCGAGCCCGGCTGTCGCTCCCCCTGGACGGCGAGGTTGAACTGACTCTCCCGGTAGTTCTTGCCGCCGACCATCGCGAGCACGCGGCCGCTGCGCGGGTCGATTGCGACGAGCGCCGCCGACGGCCCCTCCGGCACGGTCAGCCACTTCGCGATGGCCTCGCGCGCCAGGCGCTGCAGGTCGAGGTCGATCGTGCTCCTGACCCGCAGGCCCCCGCCGAACACCTGCGCCGAGCCGTACTTCTGGACGAGCTGCTGCTTCACGTAGTTGACGAAGTACTGAGCCGGGCCCTCGGTTCCCGGCAGGTGCACGTCCTGCGGCCTCGGCAGCGGCGAGCGCCCCGCGGCGAGGAGGTCGCTCCGCGTGATGTCGCCCTGCGCGAGCATCGTCTCGAGGACGAGCCGGCGCCGTTCCCTCGCCGCGCGCGGGTTCGTGACCGGGTCGTAGCCGGCGGGGTCGGCGGGGATCCCGGCGAGGAGGGCGGCCTCGGGCAGCGTGAGCTTGGCGGCGCCATGACCGAAGTACGTCACCGCCGCCTGCTGGATCCCGTAGGCGCCGTTCCCGAAGTAGATCGTGTTCAGGTACGCGGTCAGAATCCGGTTCTTGTCCTTCCACCGCTGCTCGAGCTGCCAGGCCAGCGCGGCCTCCATGAGCTTGCGCGTGATCGTCCGCTCTCGCTTGACGTAGCGGTTCTTCACGAACTGCTGCGTTATCGTCGACCCTCCCTCGACGACGGCCTGGTTGCGCGCGTCCGACCAGATCGCGCGTGCGATCCCGCGCAGGTCGATTCCCCGGTGCTCGTAGAAGCGCCGGTCCTCGACGTCCACGATGGCATGGCGCATCACGAACGGGATGTCCTTGGTCTGGACGAGCGTTCGGCTCTCGGAGCCGCGAAGCACGGCCAGGATCTTGTGGCCGTCGCTCGCGTAGATGTAGCCGTTGACCGTCGGTGGGCGACGAGAGGGGTCCAGCTCGGGGATCTCGGCGGCCACGGCGGTGATCAGGCCGAACGTGAACGCGGCGAGCGCGAGCAGGCCGAGGATGCAGAGCAGCACGGCCACACGCAGCTTCCGAATGCGGCGCCGGGGCCTCTTTCCCCCGGCCTCCTGTCGACGGCGGCGCAGCACGGACGTCGAGTCTAGACCTTCCCTCGAAGGTTTTAGTCGGCCCGGGCCGACGCGCGCTACGTCCGGGCGCGCGAGAGGATGCGCCCGCTCGGAGCTGTGACCGGCCCCTCGGGCTCGAGCGTGAGCAGGACGACCGTCCCCTTCCCGACGGGCCGCGCGAGCGGGACGAACGACACCTTGCGCTCGGCTCTGAAGCTCCCGGCGGGAATGGGCTTGCCTCCGCGGGCCACCCACGCCTCGTACATCTTCCCGCTCGGCGCGCGTTCGAGCCCCGAGACTACGAGCACCGCCTCACCGCTGCGCGAGACGACGAGCAGACCGTGGTCTCCGGACAGGGGAAGTCGCGCCGCGCCGGTATCGGCGACGAGCGCGAGCGACCGCTCCTGCCCCTCGCGCGCCGACCGCTCGCTCGCCAGCGAGTCGGACAGGGAGCTCGCCCAGAGGCCGAGTCCGACGGCGACACAGGCCGCCGCGGCGGCGAGCGAGACCGCGGTGGGAAGCGCCCAGCGCGGGCGCAGCGGAACGACCCGCTCGCGCTCGCTGCGGGCCTGGTCGAGGATCCGGCCGCGGAGCGACGTGGATGGCGCAGGCGCGGCCGGTGCGTAGGCGAGCGCGGTCGCGGCCTCGCTCAGCGACGCGAGCTCCTCCTGACACCGCCGGCAGCGCGAGAGGTGCTCCTCGTACTCTCCCTCCTCGCGGGGGTCGAGCGCGTCGAGCGCGTAGGCCGCGGTCAGCTCGTGGACGGAGTCGGGTTCCATCGCCTTTCCTCAGACTCGTGTTCGGTGAGCAGGTCCCGCAGCCGGCTGAGCCCGGTGAACATCCTGCTCTTGATGGTGCCAATCGGCTGACCGAGTCGCTCCGCGAGCTCGGCCTGCGTGAAGCCGCCGTAGTAGGCGAGCTCGAGCGCCTCGCGCTGCTGGTCGGGCAGCTTCCGGAGCGCCTCCTGGACGCGGCCGCGCTCGAAGCGCAGCCAGACGGCGTCGTCGCTCCCGCCGGAGAGGTCACCGGGCTCTGGAACGCCTTCCAGCGAGTCGGTGCGGCGGCGCTCCTCGCGACGGACGAGGTCGACGGCGCGGCGGTGCACGAGCGTCAGGATCCAGGTGCTCGCCTTGGCCCGCTCGGGCACGAAGCGCCCCGCCGAGCGCCAGACCGCGAGGAAGCCCTCCTGGACGGCGTCCTCGGCGAGCGCGTCGTCCCGGAGGACCCGCAGGGCCAGCCCGAACGAGACGCGACCGAAGCGGTCGTAGAGCTCCGCGAGCGCGTAGTCCTCCGAGCGCGCGACAAGGGCGACTAGTGCCTCGTCCGAGAGATGTGCGAGGTCGCGGGGCATCGCGAGAGTCCACCGCCGCCGGCGGCGTCGCAACGCTAACACGCTCCCTCGGCGGGTCCCCACGCTCGTTCGTTCGCCTCGTCGCTCGCTTCGGTTTGAGCGGAGAGGCTGAACCGCTCGCGCATGGGGCGCGAATGGGGGGCGCAGAGACGGCGGCCACCGATTACACTCA
>JBBSIG010000230.1:0-3952 GCA_038232215.1 Gaiellales bacterium
AAGGGTTCGCCGGTCGGCGCCGAGGCCTGTGAGCCAACGCCGCCTATGACTTGTCCGTGGGAACGGTGGAGGAGAACTCGCGGAACCCCCCGGAACCGTAATCCCGGCCACAGCAGCTTTCGTTGAAGCGGGCGGCGGGGATCGAACCCGCATAACTAGCTTGGAAGGCTAGGGCTCTACCATTGAGCTACGCCCGCACGCTCAGGCGGGAAGTAGCGTAGCGGGGTGGATTCGCGGGTGTCTTGATCGATCCGTACGCGTGGCGCTGGGACCCGGAAGGGCTCGCGCTGGTCCCGGCTCTCGCGCTCGTCTACGCCCTCGCCCTCCGTCTCTTTCCCGCCTCCCGCGCTCGCATCGCGGCCTTCGTCGCCGGGCTGCTGCTCCTCCTCTTCACCTTCGTCAGCCCGCTCGAGACGATCGCGCTCCACTACCTGCTCTCGGCCCATCTGCTGCAGAACGTCGTCCTGGCCGAATGGGCGCCCGCACTCCTCGTCTACGGCCTCCCTCCCGCGCTCGCAGCCGAGCTGGCCCGGCTGCCGGCGGTGCGGGTACTGACGCGACCGCTCGTCGCGCTGCCCCTCTGGCTCGGCACGTACTTCGTCTGGCACGTGCCGTGGGTCTACGACACGGCGCTCGAGCACCCCGGCTCGATCCTCCACCTCGAGCACCTCACGTACCTCGCGACGGGCTCGCTCTTCTGGTGGTCGATCTTCCATACCAAGCCCCGGTCGCTCCCTGCGGGCGCGAGAGCGGCCTACCTGTTCGCGGCGTTCGTCGGCGCGAGCCCGCTCGGCTTGCTACTCGCGCTGCTCCCGCGGGCCGTCTACGGCTTCTACGCGGACGGCCCCGGGCTGTGGGGGCTCTCGCCTCTGACGGATCAGCAGATCGCCGGCGTCACGATGGCATCCGAGCAAGCCGTGGTGTTCTTCGTGGCGTTCGCGTACTTCTTCCGCCGTTTCCTCGTCGCCGAGGCGGCGGACGGCGTCTACCGGGACGCTCGCGAGACTCGCCGCTGACAGACGAGCGTGCACCGTGTGCTACCTTCGAGGCACGGACGGCAACGGGTCGTCCCGTGAGATGTAGCTCTTTCGGCTCCCCTTTCGGTGGTTTCGAGTGAGGTAGATCTCGAACCGCGAGCGGCCATGCAGGCCGCACAGAGGAGTCGAAAAACTATGCAGTCATCGTTCACCGAGCTCGGCGTGTCCACAGGCGTGGCCGACGCGCTCGCCCGCCGCAACGTCCACCAGCCCTTCGAGATCCAGGCGCTCGTCGTCCCGGATGCGCTCGCCGGGCACGACGTGCTCGCGAAGTCGCCCACCGGCTCGGGCAAGACGCTCGCGTTCGCGCTGCCGATCGTCGAGCGCGTCGGGCGCACGGCAGCCCGCCCGGCCGCGCTCGTCCTCGTGCCCACGCGAGAGCTCGCCTCCCAGGTCGCCGAGGAGCTCGAGGGCGTCGCCCCGGCGAAGGGGCTCCGCGTCGCCGCCGTCTACGGCGGCGTCCCGATCCCCGCTCAGGCGAAGCGCGCCGCGGCCGCGCAGATCCTCGTCGCTACCCCCGGTCGCCTCGACGATCTCGTCAAGCGCCGCCTCGTCGCCCTGGACGGCGTCGAGATCCTCGTGCTCGACGAGGCCGACCGGATGCTCGACATGGGCTTCCAGCCGCAGGTCGACCGCATCGTCCGGCGGCTGCCGAGCGACCGGCAGACGATGTTCTTCTCGGCCACGCTCGACGGCGAGGTGGGCAGGCTCGCGGGCGCCTACACCCGGGAGGCGCGGCGCTACGAGGGTGCGCTGCCGACCGAGCAGGAGCGCAGCGAGACCGAGCATCGGTTCGTGCCCGTCACGGCCGAGAACAAGGTCGAGAAGCTCGTCGAGCTGCTCGCCGCCGAACGTGACCTCGCGCTCGTCTTCGTCCGCACGAAGCGCGGCGCCGACCGGCTCGTGGAGCGGCTCGCCCGCCACGGCGTCAACGCGGTCGCCCTGCACGGGGACATGAGGCAATCCGCGCGCGAGCGCACCCTCGCCCGCTTCGAGGCCGGGAAGGTCTCGGCGCTCGTCGCAACGGACGTGGCGGCCCGCGGGCTCGATCTCGCCGACGTGACGCACGTGATCAACTTCGACCCGCCCGAGGACAACAAGGGCTACGTCCACCGCGTCGGCCGCACGGGCCGCGCCGGTCGCGACGGCACGGGGATCACCCTCGTCCTGCCCGAGCAGCAGGCCGACGTCAGCCGCGTGGCGGCGCGCCTCGGCCACTCCGACCAGTTCGCGAGCGAGGGCATGACGGTGGCCCCGGCGCGCCTGCTCTACACGTCCCGGCGCGGGCGAAACTCACGCTGGGGCACGGCGAGGCCGCGCCGGAAGATCTGACCCCCGCGGCGCGCTCCTCGCGTCAGCCCGGAGCACCGGGCCAACGCCCCACGCTGCGCTCTCCGAGGGCGCTGTGCGGCTCGTGTGTAAAGCGCAACGCTGCTGTTAGACCGGCACCACAGCGAGTGTCGAAGCGACCGCCAAGACGACGCGCTTGATCCGGCCGCCTTCGGTCGAGAGGACACGCGCACGGAGGGCGCCGAGTCGGATCGAGTCGCCCGGGCGTGCGAGCCGTCCGAGGGCGTCCTGGATCGCGCCGCCGATCGTGGCGGCGCTCACCCGTGTGCCGTCGAGGCTGATGCCGTGCTGCTCGAGGTCGAGCAGGGACGTATCGCCGCGGCAGACGACGCGCCCGTCGGCCAGGGGCCGGATTCCGCTCGCAAGGTCGTCCTCGTCCCAGATCTCGCCGACGATCTCCTCGAGAATGTCCTCGACCGTGACGACGCCTTCGAGCTTGCCGTACTCGTCGATGACGGCGCAGATCGACGCCCGCTGTTCCTGCATCCGCGTTAGGAGGACGTCGAGCGGCAGCGTCGCCGGCACGATCACCATTTCGTGGCGGAGTGTCTCAACGGGCCGCTCGTCCTCTCGGTCGAGGAGCGCTTCGGTCAACTCGCGGCCGTAGACGACGCCGAGCAGCTCCCCGGACGGATCGAGCAGCGGGAAGCGGCTGTGGCCGCTGTCGCGCGTCGCCTCCAGCGCGTCCCGCACGGTCCCGCCCGCACGGAGCGCGGCGACGCGCGTGCGAGGCGTCATCACGTCGCCGGCACGTCGCTCGTCGAGCGTAAAGATGCCCTGCAGAATCTGCGCCTCGGTGCGGTCGATCTGTCCCTCCTCGGTCAGGCCGCCGATCAACTGCCGCAGCTCCTCGAGCGATGCCTGCTGGGCGTGACTGGAGGCCGGCGTGCCGCCGAACAGGCGCACGATCGCGTTCGAGGCGTTGTTGAGGACGACGACCAACGGGCGCAGCGAGCGATGGAAGATCTCGAGCGGTAGTGCGCAGAACGTGGCCACCCGGCCCGCCGAGCCGATCGCGAAGCTCTTGGGCGCCTGCTCGCCGACGGTGATGTGGAGGGCGGTCAGCGCGACGATCGCGAGCACGCTGGCGATCCCCGCTGCCAGGTGGGCGAGCGCCACGGAGTCGAGGACGGGCTCGATCAGGTGGGCGATCGTCGGCTCGCCGATCGCGCCGAGGGCCAGCGAGGCGATCGTGATCCCGAGCTGCGAGGCGGAGAGGTACTCGTCGAGCTTCTCCTGCTGGCGCCGTGCGAGTCGCGTCCCGAGCGACCCGCCCTGTAGCTGGCCGCGACGAACAGAGACGAGTGCGAACTCGGCCGCGACGAAGAAGCCGTTGACGAGAACGAGAAGAGCGATCGCGATGAGGGCAACCGCGCTCATCCGTGGCTACGGTAGCGAGCCTCGCGTGCGTCTAGGGGCCTGTCCGGAAAGTGGTCACGGTGACTGACACGCGGCAGGTGGTGCGAGGCAAGGACGCAGGGAGCGTCGATATGCGGGCATATCGACGCGACCGAGGACGCGGCCTCGCGCCGCCTGACGTCTGTCAGGCGCCCTGGTTCGCTTTC
>JBBSIG010000231.1:0-3906 GCA_038232215.1 Gaiellales bacterium
AAGCTCCAGAGCTGCCAGAAGATGACGGGAAGCGCGAGCATGAAGCCGGCGAAGAAGCTCACCTTCAGCGAGGTCAGGAACGGCTCCGTGACGCCGAACGTGGTCAGCCGGCGCTTGTCGGCCGGCAGCGGCTGCTCGAGCCAGTCGATCAGATGCCCGCGGAAGACATAGGCCACCGTGAAGCCGATCAGGACGACGCCGAGGATGATGAAGAGCCGCGAGCGGAACTCGCCGAGGTGCTCGACCAGCGTCGCCTCGTCCTCGTGGCGAAGGCGCCGCGGCAGCGGCCTCATCGTTACTGGACGGTGTCGCGCTTGCGCCGCGAGGTCGTGACCGGCGCGTCGTCGTCGTCCACGGCGGCCGGCAGCTCGAAGCGGTCCTCGTCCTTGTCCTTGCCCGTGACCGAGTCCTTGAACTCGCGCATGCCGCGTCCGAGCGAGCGGCCCATCTCGGGCAGGCGCTTCGGGCCGAAGACGAGCAGGACGACGAGGAGGAGGACGACGAGCTCGGGAACTCCGATGAAGCCTGGCATAGGCTGGATGGTAGCACCGCCACGGAAAGGGGCGAACGGCGGCTAGACTGAGTCACGAGCGGGGTGCCGACCCCGCATCACGAGAGGCTGGGAGGCCGTACAAACTTGGCACTGCTGGAGCTCAAGAATCTGCACGTCGCGCTCGAGGACGGTACGGGGATCGTCAAGGGTGTCGACCTGAGCATCGCGAGCGGTGAGACGCATGCGATCATGGGCCCGAACGGCTCGGGCAAGTCGACGCTCGCCTACGCGCTGATGGGTCATCCCGCGTACACGATCAGCGAAGGGGAGCTGCTCCTGGACGGTGAGAGCATCGCCGAGCTCGGAGCCGACGAGCGCGCTCAGCGTGGACTCTTCCTTGCATTCCAGTATCCGCACGCCGTTCCGGGCATCACCGTCACCACCTTTCTGCGCTCGGCCATCAACGCCGTCCGCAAGGCGCGCAAGGGCGAAGACGATCCGATCTCGATCCCCGAGTTCCGCCGTGAGCTCTTCGCTCAGATGGAGCGCCTCAAGGTCTCTCGAGAGCTAGCCTCCCGCTACCTGAACGACGGCTTCTCGGGCGGCGAGAAGAAACGGGTCGAGATCCTGCAGATGGCGATGCTGAAGCCGCGGATCGCTGTTCTCGACGAGACGGATTCCGGCCTCGACATCGATGCGCTGAAGATCGTCGCAGAGGGTGTGCGCAGCCTCGTAGGACCCGAGATGGGCGCGCTCGTGATCACGCACTACCAGCGGATCCTCGACTACATACGCCCCGATTTCGTCCACGTCTTCGTCGATGGGCGTATCGTGGCCGAGGGCGGGCCGGAGCTCGCGCACACGCTGGAGGCGGAGGGGTACGAGGCCTTCGTGCCCCAGCCCGTAGGAGGAGGACTGTAGTGGCAGTAACACCTGAGACCGAAGTCGTCGCCGGGATCGGCTCCGACTACAAGTACGGGTTTCACGAGGTCGAGGACTACTTCTTCAAGTCCGGCCGCGGCCTCACGCCCGAGCTCGTTGCGGCGATCTCCGAGCACAAGAACGAGCCCGAGTGGATGCGCAAGTTCCGCCTGCGCTCGCTCGACTACTTCAACGCGCGCCCGCTCCCGACCTGGGGCGGCAACGTCGCCGAGATCGACTTCGACAACATCTACTACTACATCCGGCCCACCGAGAAGCAGGCCGAGACGTGGGAGGACCTGCCCGCCGAGATCAAGGACACCTGGGACAAGCTCGGGATCCCGGAGGCGGAGAAGAAGTACCTCGCCGGCGTGGGCGCCCAGTACGAGTCCGAGGTCGTCTACCACAAGCTCCAGGAGGAGCTGACCGCCCAGGGCGTGCTCTTCCTCGACATGGACTCCGGCCTGCGCGAGCACGAGGAGCTCGTGAAGCAGTACTTCGGCACGATTATCCCGCAGAACGACAACAAGTTCGCGGCGCTGAACTCGGCCGTCTGGTCGGGCGGCTCCTTCATCTACGTGCCGCCGGGGGTCAGGATCGAGATGCCGCTCCAGGCCTACTTCCGCATCAACGCCGAGAACATGGGCCAGTTCGAGCGCACGCTGATCATTGTCGACGAGGACGCCTACGTGCACTACGTCGAGGGCTGTACCGCCCCCATCTACTCGAGCGACTCGCTGCACTCGGCCGTCGTCGAGATCATCGTGAAGCCGCGCGGACGCTGCCGCTACACGACCATTCAGAACTGGTCAGGGAACGTCTACAACCTCGTCACGAAGCGCGCCGTCGCCTACGAGGACGCGACGATGGAGTGGGTCGACGGCAACCTCGGCTCCACGCTGACCATGAAGGACCCGGCGATCTGGCTCATGGGCGAGCGAGCGCACGGCGAGGTGCTGTCGATCGCGTTCGCCGGCGCCGGCCAGCACCAGGACGCGGGCGGGAAGTGCGTGCACGTCGCTCCGCGCACCTCCTCCGTGATCACGTCGAAGTCGATCTCGAAGAACGGGGGCCGCGCGGGCTACCGCGGGCTGCTCGAGGTGGCGAAGGGCGCGGGCGGCTCGAAGTCGAAGGTGGTCTGCGACGCGCTCATCCTCGACGAGCAGTCCCGCTCGGACACGTATCCGTACATGAAGATCGACGAGTCGAACGTCGACATCGGGCACGAGGCGACGGTCTCGAAGATCGGCGAGGAGCAGCTCTTCTACCTGATGAGCCGCGGACTCTCGGAGGCGGAGGCGAGCGCCCAGATCGTCTCGGGCTTCGTGGAGCCGATCACGAAGGAGCTGCCGCTCGAGTACGCGGTCGAGATGAACCGCCTGATCCAGCTCCAGATGGAGGGCTCGGTTGGATAGTCCGATCAGGGGCCTCGACTTCGTCGCCGTTCCGTCCACCGACTGGAAGCGGTCGAGAGCCTTCTACGTCGAGACGCTCGGCCTGCGGCCTGACGAGGCCGGCGACGGGGAGTTCTGGGTCGGTAACACCTGCTTCGGGATCTATGAGCCGGCGTCGTTCGGAATAGAGTTCGCGCCACAGAAGAACGCGCACGTCGCGCTCCACGTGGACGACGTCGCAGCGGCTCGTTCCGAGCTCGAGGCGAAGGGCCTCCAGTTTCTCGGCGAGACCTTCGACACGGGCGTCTGTCACATGGCGTTCTTCCAGGATCCCGACGGCAACGACCTCATGCTCCACCACCGCTACCTGCCCCGCGAGCAGCCGCGCAGCTCTTGATCGCCGTCGAGCGGACGGACTTCGTCTCCGTTCCCGTGCAGGAGATGGAGCGGGCCAAGCGGTTCTACCGCGAGACCCTCGGCCTGCAGAGCCCGAACTGGGACGACGGCTGGCCGGAGCTCCAGACCGGGAACGTCAGCCTCTACCTCGTCGACCCGACGAGGATAGGTGCCGAGTTCGAGCCGCACCGCTCGCACATCGCGCTTCGCGTGCCCGACGTCGCCGAGACCCGGCGCAAGCTCGAGACGGCGGGCGTCGAGTTCCAGGGCGAGACGCTCGACACCGGCGTCTGCCACATGGCGTTCTTCGAGGACAGCGAGGGCAACGCGCTCATGCTGCACCGTCGCTACGCCCCCCTCGCGGCCGAATCCGCGCAGTAGGTGCAGTTCGACCGATCCCATGAGTAGGGCGAGCGCCCTCGAGCGCTACCGCGCCCTCCCGTTGCCGGACACGACCGAGGAGCACTGGCGCTTCACAGACCTCTCCGGCTTCGACCCGGACGCCTACGAGCCAAGTGACAGACTGTCACTTGGCGTCGAGGGGAGCGGCGCGGCGCTGCTCGACGTCGCGGTCGACGGCCTCGCGACGGTGAGCGAGAGCGCGATCGAGATCGAGCGCGCCCCGGAGGGTATCGTCTTCGAGCCGCTCTCGGAGCACCACCCTCGACTCGGGGAGCTCGTCGGCTGGAGCGAGAAGTTCGC
>JBBSIG010000232.1:0-3868 GCA_038232215.1 Gaiellales bacterium
CACGCTCTATCGCTCCGTGCCGGGCCCACGGGGCGTGCGCTATGAGCCGGTCGGGCGATCGCCGCTCTAGGGAGTTTCGTCACACGCGCGGGTTGAGTGGGCACAGGAGCCGCTCCTAGCCTGGGATTCCGTCCGCGCCCGCACCTACGGTGAGGCGTTCCCGACAAGTCAAGGAGCCGAGCTGCATGACCGATCGCAACACCACCCCGCAGGCACGGGAGGCCGCGTTGCAGGGCGCGCTGACCCAGATCGACCGCGAGTTCGGTCAGGGCACGGTCATGCGGATGGGCGACGAAGGCGCCCAGGTGCGCGTGGAGGCGATTCCCACCGGAGCGCTGTCGCTCGACCTGGCGCTGGGAATCGGCGGCGTGCCCCGCGGAAGGATCGTGGAGGTCTTCGGCCCCGAGTCGTCGGGCAAGACGACCCTCGTGTACCACGTGATCGCGGAGGCCCAGCGCCGCGGCGGGATCTGCGCCTTCATCGACGCCGAGCACTCCATGGATCCTCAGTACGCGCGGCACATCGGCGTCGACATCGAGCAGCTGCTCGTCTCGCAGCCCGACACCGGCGAGCAGGGGCTCGAGATCGCGGAGCTGCTCGTGAGGAGCGGCGCGCTCGACGTCGTCGCGATCGACTCGGTCGCCGCGCTGACGCCGAAGGCCGAGATCGAGGGCGAGATGGGCGACAGCCACGTCGGGCTGCAGGCACGTCTCATGAGCCAGGCCCTGCGCAAGCTCGCAGGCACGCTCAACCGGACCGACACGATCTGCCTGTTCACGAACCAGCTCCGCGAGAAGATCGGGGTCATGTTCGGCTCGCCCGAGACGACCCCGGGCGGCCGGGCGCTCAAGTTCTACGCCTCGGTTCGGCTCGACATCCGGCGCATCGAGACTCTGAAGGAGGGTGTCGAGGCGATCGGCAACCGCGTTCGCGTGAAGGTCGTGAAGAACAAGGTGGCGCCGCCCTTCAAGCAGGCCGAGTTCGACATCATCTACGGCACCGGCATCTCGTGGGAGGGCACGGTGCTCGACTCCGCGCTCGAGCGGAAGGTCGTCCAGAAGTCGGGCTCCTACTTCAGCTTCGACGACGAGCGGCTCGGCCAGGGACGGCAGAACGCGACCGCCTTCCTGCGCGAGCATCCCGACGTCTGCCAGCAGATCCTGGCGCGGATCCAGACGGAGGCGAGCCCGGGCCAGGTCGTCTCGGCCCGGCTCCTACCGACCGCGACGCAGCCCGCCGCCGGGCCGACGCCCGTCCCCGACGAGGTGGCCTCCGCCGGGTAGAGCGCGTCGATGCCGTCGGTCACCGCGATCCGGAGCGCGGCCCGCGGCCGTGTCCGGGTCGAGCTCGACGGCGCCGCCTGGCGGACGATTCCGCTGGAGGTTGCTGTTCGCGTGGGGCTGCGGACCGGGCTCGAGCTCGACCGTCCGCTCCTGCGGACGCTCCGTCGGGAGCTGCGTCGAGACGAGGCTCTCTCCCGGGCCACTGGCGCTCTGCGGGGGCGCGACCTCTCGGAGCGCGGGCTCGACAGCCGGCTCCGCCGAAAGGGAGTTGCTCCCGCCGCGCGGGCCGAGGCGATCGAGATCCTCGCCCGCGCCGGTTTCGTGGACGACGAGCGCGTCGTGTGCCGACAGGCGGCAGGCCTCTGCGAGCGAGGGCTCGGCGACGAGGCGATCCGGGTCCGGCTCGAGCAGGAGGGATTCGACCCCTCCCTCGTCCGCGCGGCGGTGGCGACGCTCGAGCCCGAGCCCGAGCGGGCCCGACGGCTCGTCCGCACACATGGGGGTGGGCCGAAGACGGCCAGGCTCCTCGCCCGGAGGGGCTTCGCCGAGGACTCGGTCGAGGCCTGCGTTGCGGAGAGGCCGTGACTCGCGATAGGGTGTGTGGGCTTACCTCGACATTTTGCCTGCACAGACGCTTTTTCCGAATCCGGTTCAGCACCTTCGCACCTCAACGATGACCCACTTCTCGAGCCACATCTTCTCCAGACGCTGAGCTAGACATCCGCGGGCGGGCCCGTACGGCCCGTCGCATCGATTCGGGAAAGAGTCCGTGCCGGCTGCTGCCGGGTGGGCGCCCGCGCTCGCCGCGCGGACAACCGAGAGTGGTGCGGACAGGGAGCCCCCAGGATGCTCGTCGTCGTCGGAATCGTGATCGGACTCGCAGTTGGAGCGCTCGCCGGCGCGGTCTTCATGCGAACGGTCGGCGCGTCGAAGTTCGACGCCGCACTGCGTAAGCGCCAGGCCCTGCTCGAGGACGCCCAGCGGGAGGCGGACTCTCTCCGGCGCGAGGCTCAGGTCGAGGCCCGCGAGCAGGTGCTCCAGCTTCGGAGCGAGGTCGAGGGAGAGGTGCGGCAGCGTCGCGTCGAGGCGAGCAAGGTCGAGGAGCGCGCGCTCGCACGGGAGCAGGAGGTGGCACAAAGGCTTACCGAGCTCGCGCGCCGCGAGCAGGGAGCGGCCGACCGTGAGACGCATCTGAAGCAGCTCCAGGAGGAGCTGAAGCAGGCGCGCGACGCGGAGCTCGGCGAGCTCGAGCGAGTCGCGGGCATGACCGCGGACGAGGCGAAGACCCGACTCCTCGCGAGGACGGAGGACGTGGTTCGCCACGAGCTCGCCCGTCGCGTGCGCCAGCTCGACGAGGAGGCCCGCAGCGAGTCGAAGCGGCGCGCTCGGAACCTCGTCGCCGACGCTCTGCAGCGGGTGGCGGCGAGTCACGCGGCCGAGACGACCGTCTCGGTGGTCGAGCTGCCCTCCGACGACATGAAGGGCAGGATCATCGGCCGCGAGGGTCGGAACATCCGCTCGCTCGAGCACCTGACCGGCGTCGACTTCATCATCGACGACACCCCCCAGGCCGTCGTGCTGTCGTCGTTCGACGGGATCCGCCGGGAGGTGGCGAGGATGACGCTCGCCAAGCTGATCGAGGACGGTCGCATCCATCCCGCCCGGATCGAGGAGATGTACTACCAGTCGAAGGCGGAGCTCGAGGATCACATCCAGCAGGCGGGCGAGCAGGCCGTCTTCGAGGCGAACTGCGGCGAGTTCCACGAGGAGCTGGTCAAGATCCTGGGCCGCCTCCGCTACAGGACGAGCTACGGGCAGAACGTGCTCAAGCACTCGCTCGAGGTGGTGCACCTGGCGGGCATCATGGCCACGGAGCTCGGGGCGAGCCTGAAGACGGTCAAACGGGCGGCGCTTCTCCACGATCTCGGCAAGGCCATGACGCACGAGGTGGACGGCTCTCACGCGGCCATCTCGACCGCGTACGCCCGGCGCTACGGCGAGACGCAGGGAGTCGCGCACGCGATCGAGGCCCACCACTACGAGGTGGAGCCGCAGACGGTCGAGGCTGTGCTGCTGATCACCGCCGACACGATCTCCGCGTCGCGTCCCGGGGCACGCGGGGAGAGCCTCGAGCACTACATCAAGCGGCTCGAGGCGTTGGAGGAGCTGGCGGCGCAGAAGAAGGGCGTCGAGAAGGTGTACGCCCTGCAGGCCGGTCGGGAGATCCGTGTGATCGTGGCGCCGGCCGAGCTGGACGACGACGGCGCGGCGCTGCTCTCGCACGAGATCGCGCGCGAGATCGAGGACCAGCTCGAGTACCCGGGCCAGGTGAAGGTCACCGTCATCCGGGAGAGCCGGTCGGTCGAAGTGGCCCGGTGACCGGAGGAGCGCACACCTAGTGCGGCCTCTCCAAACGTTCGACCCGAAACAGTGCTTGCGGGAGGCCGCACTTGCGGCCGCTGCGCGGCCGTTCTCTGTTGTTTTCGGTCGTTGGCGGCCTGCATCGCGAGCGCTGCGCAGATGGCAGGTCGAGGACTCCTGCCAGAAAACAGGGCCGCGGCCGCGGAGCGGCCGCAAGTGCGGCG
>JBBSIG010000233.1:0-3822 GCA_038232215.1 Gaiellales bacterium
AGCCGCTCGAGCCGGCCCGCCTCCTCGGCGATCACGTCGAGCGACACGGCGCGGAGCTCGGGATCCTCGACCACGCCCTCCCGCAGCGCCGCGACGTGGCCGCGGATGGCTGTGAGCGGAGTCCGGAGCTCGTGCGAGACGGACATCAGGAAGTTGCGCTCGAGCGCCTCGGTCTCGCCGAGGCGCGCGGCCATCTCGCGGAAACGCTCAGCGAGCTGTCCGATCTCGCCGCCGCCTGGAACGGCCGGGATGTCGACCAGGTAGTTGCCCTCCGCGACCTGGTCGGCCGCCTGCGACAGCGCGAGCACCGGCCGCGTGATGCGCCTGGACGCGTACCACCCGAGCGCTCCCGCCACCGCGACCCCGCCGAGAAGCGCGACGGCGAGCCGGCGGAAGAGCGTCACGAGGCGGTCGGTGAGCTCCGCCTTCGGCTTCGCGACGACGAGCGCCCCGAAGACCTCTGTCTGGAGCTTGACCGGCTCGCTGACGCCGAGGAAGGTGCGCTCCTCCCCCGGCGGCTTGAACTCGAAGGTCTGCGAGCGCTCGGACTGCCAGTCGAACAGAGTCTGAGGCAACCTGCGCAGGCCGGTGTCGGAGCCCGGGAACGGGCTCGCTCCCGCGTAGAAGAGCCAGTCTCCCGTCGCCTCCTCGAGCTCCGCCGCCGTGAAGCCCGGCTCGTCGCTCGAGTTCAGGGAGCGCTCGACGTACACCTGGCTCAGTCCTCGCGCCTCCTTGCGCAGCTCCGCGGCGGTGCGGTCGTGGACGTACGAGCGGAACAGGCCGATCGCGATCGAGCTCGTGACGAGTCCGGCCAGCACGATTCCCGCCAGGAACACCGCCGGCAGCCGGAATCGCAGAGATCTCAGCATGGCCTACGCCGGAGCCGCGTCCCGGGCCGGCGACACCTTGTAGCCGACCCCCCACACCGTCACGATCGGCGAGGCATCGCCCAGCTTGCGCCGGAGCTGCCGCACGTGCACGTCGACCGTCCTCGTATCGCCCGCGAAGGTGTACCCCCACACGCGCTCGAGCAGCTGATCGCGCGTCAGGACGAGGCCGCGGTGGTCGAGCAGCTCCCAGAGCAGGTCGAACTCCTTCGGCGCGAGCTGCACCTCCTCGCCGGCGACGCGCGCCTCCCGGCGACCGGCGTCGACGAGCAGGTCGCCGTGCCGGAGCTGCGCGCTCTCGGGCTTCCCGCGCTCGGGCACCGAGCGGCGGAGAACCGACTTCACGCGCGCCACGAGCTCACGCGGGTTGAAGGGTTTCGTCAGATAGTCGTCGGCGCCGACCTCGAGGCCGATGATCTTGTCGACGTCCTCGTCGCGCGCGGTCAGCATCAGGATCGGGACGTCGGAGCGCTGACGGACCCGGCGGCACACCTCGATCCCATCGACGTCGGGCAGCATGAGGTCGAGCACGATCAGTGAGACGTCGGTCGCGCCCGCCTGCGCAAGCGCCTCGGACCCGGTGGCGGCGGTCCTGACGCCGAAGCCGGCGTTCTTCAGGTAGAGCGACACGAACGAGGCGATCGAGGGCTCATCCTCGACCACGAGCACGGTCTGCACCTTCGCCGACACGACGTCAGGATGCCAGACGCGCCCGTCAGCCTCCGGGCTGCTGAGGCGACGCGCCCAGGCTGAACGGCAGCCTGAGGTTCGGGAGCGAGCGATACTCGTCGTCGTTGAAGGCGTAGATGCCGTCGTCCACCACGCTCCCTCCCTCGAGCGTGACCGTGCCCTGTCCGACGACGGACAGGTCGATCCCGCTGCCCACCACCTTCAGGAAGTACCTGCCGCCGATCAGGCGGAACCTGACGTTCTTGCCCGCGTAGACGGTCGTGACGCCGTCCTCCTTCTCGTCCTTCGTCTGGGCGCCGTAGACGATCGGCCCGCTGCCGTCGTTCGGAAGGTAGTCCTTGAAGACGATCGTGGTCGCCTTCTCCACGTTGCCGAGGACGGCGCCGCGGCTCGCCCGGATCGTGATCGTGCCGGTCGCGCCCCGCACGGAGAGCGTGCCGTCACCCGTGGCGCGCGGCATGCCGATCGCCGCCCCCGGGAGCAGGAGGAGGCCGAGCAGGGGGATGGCGAAGAGCCGCCGCATGGCTAGTCGAGTATCGATCGGTGTCGTGAGCGCCGCATAAGGCTCCAGTAAGGAAACTGTAAGCGGTCGGAGCGCAGGCGTCGAGCCCTTAGCTACTTCCCCCGGAAAATGTTCCCGGCACGGCGGACGGCTCGTCGGGGAAAGTAGCTTGATCTTCAGGCTGCGCCTTGGGCTGGTTGCCGATTATCTCGACGTGGAGGCATTTCCGAGAACCGGGATAGATCTCGAGGCGAAGCCCCATCCTCGAGCTACTTCCCGGCCGCTTCGCGACTGCCTGCCGAGCGCGTGCATCCGGGGAAGTAGCTTACAGTCGCCGCCGTGAGCGAGATTCTCGCGTTCGGCACGGTGGTGCTCGTCGTCGCCGGGGGTTTCTCCCTGGCGCTCGTGACGAGCAAGCTGACCGAGCGTTTTCCCGTCCCCGGTCCCGCCCTCTTCCTGATCACGGCCGCGATCGCCTCGGATCTCTTCCCGGGTCTCGCCGAGCATCTCTCGATCCGGAACGTCGAGCGGATCGGCGTCGTCGCGCTCGTGGTCATCCTGTTCGACGGCGGCATGCTGGTCGGTTGGCGGCACTTTCGCCGCTCGCTCGGCGAGATCGCCCTGCTCGGGTTTCTCGGCACGTTCGCGACGGCAGGCATCGTGGCGCTGGCCGCCCATCTGCTCCTCGGCCTGGGCTGGACGACCGCCGGCCTCGTGGGCGCGGCTCTCGCCCCGACCGACCCGGCCGTGCTCTTCTCCGTCCTCGGCAACCGCGAGGTCGGCGGGCGTACGGGGACGATTCTCGAGGGCGAGTCGGGCGCGAACGACCCCGTCGGGATCGCGCTGATGATCGGCCTGATCGAGCTCGCCTCGCACGACGACGCCTCGGCCTGGACGGTCGTGCGCGAGTTCTCGGTCGAGCTCGCGGTCGGCCTTCTGGTCGGCCTCCTCGGCGCCGCTGTCCTCCTACCGCTGATGCGACGCGTCTCGCTGCCGAACGAGGGCCTGTATCCGCTGCGCACGCTCGCCGCGGCCGGCGTCGTCTACGGTGTCGCCTCGGTCGCACACGGGTCCGGCTTCCTCGCCGTCTTCGTCGCGGGCCTCCTGATCGGCGACGCGCGAGCGCCCTACAAGGCGGAGATCGAGCGCTTCCACACGGCACTCGCGAGCCTGGCCGAGATCGTCGTCTTCGTCGCCCTCGGCATAACCGTTCAGCTCTCCGATCTCGGCGCCGACCGGTGGGTGGAGGGAATCGTCCTCGCAATCGTCCTCGCCCTCGTCGCTCGACCGCTCGTCGTGGCAGTGCTGCTCTTTCCGGCTCGACTGCGTCTCGGCGAGCGGATCTTCGTCACGTGGGGCGGGCTGAAGGGTGCGGTGCCGATCTTCCTCGCCGCGTTCGCCGTCCTCGCGAACGTCGACGAGGCAGCGCGGATCTACGCGATCGTGTTCATCGTCGTCGCCTTCTCGGTGCTCGTGCAGGGAACGACCGTGCCGCTCGTCGCGGCACGCGCCGGCATCCCCATGAGGATCGTCGAGCCCGAGCCGTGGAACATCTCGATCCGCCTGCGACGGGAGCCGCACGGGGTCCGCCATTTCTTCGTTGCTCCCGGGTCGGAGGCCGTCGGCACGGCGCTTCGAGACCTGCCACTCGGAGAGCACGCCTGGGTGAGCTTGATCGTCCGCGACGACCAGCCGGTGCAGGCCCGCGGCTCCTCCGTGCTCGAGGCGGGAGACGAGCTGCTG
>JBBSIG010000234.1:0-3745 GCA_038232215.1 Gaiellales bacterium
CGACACGGCGCTCGATCCGGAGCTCGAGCTCGAGGGCCGCGTGCTCGACCTCATCCACCGGCTGAACGGGATGCGTCGTGAGGCGGGGCTCGAGCTGACAGACCGCATCGTCGTCACGCTGCCCGCGAGCGCCGCCGATCTACTCGGGCACGCGCAGTGGATCAAGGACGAGACGCTCGCCCTCCGGGTCGAGGCGGATACCGGCGACGAGCCGCGGATTGCGAAGGCCCGAGCCGACGAGTAGCCTCCGCGCGAGAGGAGGAGCGGAGTGCACGAGTGCTCGGGCTGTGGAGGGCGGATCGGCCAGAGATTCCGCTTCTGTCCCTGGTGCGCCGCGCCGCAGCGCCGCAAGCTCGTCGAGTTCTTCCTGCCCCATCCGCTGATCGAGTCGGATCGGGGCAAGGCTCTCCGCGCCTCTCGTTACCTCGGCGTGGCCGGCGACGAGCGCCACGTGCGCTTCAGCGTCTGGGACGAGTCGGGCCGGGCCGAGTCGGCCGTCTCGCTCGACGAGGCGGAAGCCGGTCGGCTCGCGCACTTCCTGCTCGCCTCGAGCCGCCGCCCGTCGCTCCTCGAGCAGCTCCGCTCCGCGGTCGCCCGCGAGCGTGTCTGACGATCGTCACACATCTGTCACACATCGCCACTTGACACGTCACGGTGCCTGGCACCGTCGCGGGACCGTGACGCGTTGTCCACAGGGTTGCGGCTCGCTCGGAGCTACGCCTGGCCTTCTGCGAGCGCGAGCTCGCGCCGGAGCTCGAGCGGAAGCTTGAAGTACACGTCCTCCTGAACCGACCGGAACGGCTCGATCGCGACCTCGCCTCTCGCCTCGAACCAGTCGCAGACACGAGCGACCAGCTTCTCGGGGGCGGACGCGCCCGAGGTCACCCCCACTGCCTCGACTCCCTCGAGCCAGTGCTCCGCGATTCCCGATTCGTCCTCGATCAGATGCGCCGTCACACCGGCCGACCGGGCCACGTCGACCAGCCGGTTCGAGTTGGAGCTGTTCCGAGAGCCGATCACGAGCAGGAGGTCGACCTCCGCCAGCATTTCCTTGACCGCCCACTGGCGGTTCGAGGTCGCGTAGCAGATGTCGTCCCGCTTGGGGGCGTGGATCGCGGGGAAACGCCGCCGCAGGACGCGGATGATCTCGGCCGTCTCGTCGACGGACAGGGTGGTCTGCGTGATGTAGGCGACCCGGTCGACGTTCGGAAGAGCCAGGGCCTCGGCGTCCTCGACCGACTCCACGAGCACGATCGACTCGGGAGCCTCGCCCATGGTGCCGACGACCTCCTCGTGGCCGGCGTGTCCGATCAGGAGAACGGTGTAGCCATCCGCGGCGAAGCGCCGCGCCTGCACGTGCACTTTCGTGACGAGCGGGCAGGTGGCGTCGATCGTGCTCAGGCGGCGCGCGGCGGCGTTCGCATGGACTGCAGGCGCGACCCCGTGCGCGGAGAGAACGAGCGTCGCCCCCTCCGGAGCCTCGCTCTCGTCCTCGACGAACACCGCGCCCCGCTGCTCGAGATCGCGGACGACGTGCAGGTTGTGCACGATCTGCTTCCGCACGTACACGGGCGGGCCGAAGAGCTCGAGCGCCTGCTCGACCGTCTCCACGGCCCGCTCGACCCCCGCGCAGTACCCGCGGGGAGACGCGAGGAGTACCCGCTTCACCATGGAGGGATCGTAGCCTCCGCATCTTTCGCTCTCCCGAGCGAAGCGAAGGGACAAGCCCAAACCCCCGAAAAGTGCGGAGCGCTTTTCGGGGCTGAAAGACAGAGCCGGTCACTCGGGGGGTCGGCGCGACCGGCTCTGTCTCTGTGCTCGCCGCGACTTGCAGGGAGTACCTGCCGAGCGCGGCTCGCATCGCCCAGTCGGTAGACCGTAGCGGGGGGAACCGGCAGTGCCAATAGGCCGTTCGGCCCATCTTCGTCGTCGCAGGGTCCCTCTCGCTCGCCCCCCGAGGCCCGCCGGCCGTCTCGACCGGCCCGCTCCGCCTCCCTATCATCCGTGAGGCCCAGTGAGTAACCGAACCGAGCCGATTCTCTCCGCGGCGGCTTCGCGCCTCCTGGCCGCGGAGATCCTCTTCGCGGCTGCGACGGCGGCCGCAGCGGCGCTCCTGGCCGGCGGCGTCCTCGGCGGTCGGCGCCGTGCGCGCGACCCCGAGCCGGGACGCATGCCCGACGCCGAGGACCCCGCCGGCGTCCAGCACGGTGCGAGCGCCCGCACCGAGCAGGCCGATGCCGGCGACCCGGATCTCGTAACCGCGGCGCGAGCCTTGCTGGACGAGGTTGCCGCCTCACTCGAGATCGACTTCGCCGCGCTCGCGCTCGTGTGCGAGAACGGAACGCGTGCGAGAGGCCTTGTCGCTCGAGCGGACGGGATAGACCTCGATTGGTGGCGCGACGTCGACCTCGATCTCGAGCACGAGCCGTCTGGGATCGCGAGTGCCGCCTTCGAGGCCGCGGCGATACCGATCTACGACGTCCGGCGGTCTCCGCGGGTCAACCGTCGCATGGCGGAGCTGTCGAACGTCCGTAGCGCCGTCTTCGTGCCGCTGATCGACGGTGCTCGTGTGGTGGGCGTGCTCACGGTGGGCACGACCGGCGAGCTGAGGTCGTTCACGAGCGTGGAGCTCGCCCGCCTGCAGTCGCTCGCCCGGGAGGGTGCTCTCGCGCTTCGCCTCGGTCGCGTCGATCGGGGCGAGCGCGGCGAGCTGCCGGTCGGCGGAGAGCGTCGGCTGCGCCGCCAGGCCGGGATCCTCGCCGCGGCTCGTGCGCTGACGAGGCACCGGAGCACGGAGTCGCTCGTGCCGCGGGTCGTCGACGAGGTGGCCGCTCTGCTCGAGGCCGACGCCGCCGGCTACTGGAGCTTCGACGCCGAGCGCGGCGTCGCCCGTTGCGAGGCCGTCCACGGCTTGCCCGAGACCGAGCTCGGGCGGGAAGCTCCGCTCGAGGACGGGCTCCGCGCCGCGCTCGCGGCCAGCCGCCCCGTCGTGACTCGCGACCTCGGCCAGGGCCCCGCCGCCGATTTCGCCGAGGCGGTCGACGTGGCCACGACCTCGCTGCGGGGCGTGCACGGTGTGCTCCGCGTCTTCTCGCGGCACCCCGACCGGTTCGACGACGCGGACGTCCAGCTGCTCGCGGCTTTCGCGAGCCTCGCCTCGCTCGCGCTCGACAACGTGGAGGCGTACGAGGAGCGGGCGCGCCAGGCCCGAGTCCAGCAGGGATTCTTCACGATCGCCTCGGTCCTCGGCGAGCCCCTGTCGCAGGCCGCGACACTCGGTGCGGTGGCGAAGGCCGCGAGCGAGGCGCTCGGGGGAAGCTACGCGGCCGTGCTCGCGCGAGCCGGGGAGCTCGAGCTCGTCGGCGACCACGGGCTTCCCGGCGCCCTCTCGGCCTTCCTCTCTGACGACTTCGGCGCTTCGCCCGGGGTGGTGGAAGAGGCCCGGGGCCACCTGCTGGCCGCACCGCAGATCGCGACGGACGGACGCTTCGACCCGGTCTGGCAGGAGCTCGCGGAACGCGTCGGCTTTCGGTCGCTGCTCGTGATCCCGGTCGAGGCGACCCGCCTCGAGCCGGACACGCTCGTGCTCGTGTTCTTCGAGGAGGAGCGGCGCTTCACCGACGACGACGTCGAGCTCGCCGAGCATCTCGCGCGTGCTGCGCGCGGGGCCCTCGAGCGGAGCGAGCTCTTCGAGGCGGAGCGGACCGCTCGCGCGCTGGCCCAGCAACTTGCCCGCACCGGCAGC
>JBBSIG010000235.1:0-3740 GCA_038232215.1 Gaiellales bacterium
CGATCTCCCGCAACCGCACCATGTACGGGAGCGGCCCGCCGAGGGAGGCGACGTATCCGTCGACGGAGGGCGCGGCGTTCCGGTAGCGCCGTCGCAGCGGCTTGCCCCGATGCGGGCTGCCTTCGAGATCGCGATCGACCGCGAGCCGCCGCCGGCGCTCGATCGGATTCTCGTCGCGGATGCCCCCCTCCCCGAGAATCCACTCGCGCTCCTTCCGCTCCACGAGAACAGTGTGCCCTCGGAGCGTGCCCAGCGGAGACAGTGGGCCCACCCGTAGCCCGAGGAGGGTCTGGTTGAATGCTCCGGGTGCAGGCCCAGGTCGAAGAGCTTCCCGACAGCCGAGTGCGCCTGCAGGTCGAGGTGCCGAGCTCGGACGTCAAGCACGCGGTCCAGCACGCCGCCTCCGACCTCGCGGGCAGCCTGAAGATTCCGGGCTTCCGAAAGGGCAAGGTGCCGATGCCGGTGCTGATCGCCCGGGTGGGCAAGGCCCGGATCTACGCCGAGGCGGTGGAGAGCCACATCGCCGGCTGGTTCCTGAACGCCGCCGCGACGTCGCGGGTGCATCCGGTCGAGCAGCCGCAGTACGAGTACGAGCCGCCCGCCTCCGACCAGCAGAGCTTCCGTTTCACGGCGACGGTCGCCGTGCAGCCGAAGCCCGACCTTCCGGACTGGTCGACGCTCGAGGTGCCCCGCGCCGAGGCCGAGGTGCCGGACGATCTGATCGAGCACGAGCTGGCGATCCTCCGCAGCTCGGTGGCCGGGCTCGTGCCCGTCGAGGGTCGTCCCGTGCTCGAGACGGACACGGTCGTGATCGACCTCACGAGCGAGTCCGAGACGCGCGGCGACTACGTGGTCGAGCTCGGTCAGGGCGTGCTCCTCGAGGAGATCGAGCGCGGCATCGTCGGCATGTCCGCCGGCGAGACGAAGGAGCTCGAGTTCGAGATCGCGGACGACTCGCTGGCCAAGGTGACTGTGACGGTGAAGGAGATCAAGGAGAAGCTGCTGCCCCCGCTCGACGACGAGCTGGCGCGTGCCGCGAGCGAGTTCGACACGCTCGCGGAGCTGCGCGGCGACATCGAGAGCCGACTTGGCGAGCAGGCCGAGGAACGAGTCGAGGGCGCCTTCCGTGCCGCCGCGGTGGATCGCCTCGTCGAGGCGGCGAGCGTCGACCCCTCCGGACCGCTCGTCGAGACCCGCACGCGCGAGCTCCTGAACGGCTTCGTGCGCTCCGTCGAGCGGCGCGGGCTCTCCGTGGAGACCTACCTGCAGCTCACGGGGGGAGAGCCCGAGCAGCTCGTCGAGCAGATCAGGGGCGAGGCGACCCGCTCGGTCGCGCGCGAGCTCGTGCTCGAGGCGGTCGCCGATCAGCTCGGAATCGAGGTGCCCGACTCGGAGATCGACGAGCTCGTCCGCGAGCAGGCGCTCGCCGCCGGGGACGATCCGGAGCAGGCGGTCGAGCAGACCCGTGAGAGCGCGGTCCGCGAGCGCCTGCGCGAGGACCTTCGCCTTCGCACCGCGCTCGATCGCGTCGCGGCCGGCGTCACGCCGATCTCGGTCGACCTCGCAGCCGCCAGGGACAAGCTCTGGACGCCCGAGCAGGAAAAGACACCGACCGATACGAAACTGTGGACCCCCGGTAGCAAGGAGCCCGAATGAGCCCGTTGATCCCGATGGTGATCGAGCAGACCTCGCGCGGGGAGCGCTCGTTCGACATCTACTCGCGCCTCCTGAACGAGCGCATCATCTTCCTCGGAACGCCCGTCGACGACCAGATCGCGAACCTGCTCGTCGCGCAGCTCCTCCACCTCGAGTCGGAGGACCCGGAGAAGGACATCCAGATCTACATCAACTCGCCGGGCGGCGTCGTCTACGCCGGCCTCGCGATCTACGACACGATGCAGTACATCAAGCCGGACGTGCAGACGACGTGCGTCGGCATGGCGATGTCCATGGGTGCGGTCATCCTCGCCGGGGGCACGAACGGCAAGCGCTTCGCGCTCCCGCACTCGAAGATCCTGATCCACCAGGGCTCGGCCGGTTTCTCAGGCCAGCCGACCGACATCGAGATCCAGGCGCGCGAGGTGATCGCGCTCAAGCGGGTGCTCGAGGCGATCATGGCCAAGCACACGGGACAGAGCGAGGAGAAGCTCCAGAAGGACATGGACCGCGACTACTACATGACAGCCGAGGAGTCGCGCGAGTACGGGATCATCGACACCGTCATCGAGCACCGCTGACACCGAGACCTAGTCGAGACAGGGTTTCTGAGGTACAAGGAGACACGTGGCCCGAGCAACGGACGGCAACGAGCAGCTTCTCTGCAGCTTCTGCGGGAAGAGCCAGCGGCAGGTCAAGAAGCTGATCGCCGGGCCCGGCGTCTACATCTGCGACGAGTGCATCGATCTCTGTAACGAGATCATCGACGAGGAGCTGACGGCCCCGACCCAGCTCGATCTCGACAACCTTCCGCGCCCGAAGGACATCTACAGCGTCCTGAACGACTACGTCGTCTCCCAGGAGGAGGCCAAACGGACGCTGGCCGTGGCCGTCTACAACCACTACAAGCGCGTCCAGATGGGTCAGGAGGACGGCGAGGTCGAGCTGCAGAAGTCGAACATCCTGCTGCTCGGCCCCACGGGCTGCGGCAAGACGCTCCTCGCGCAGACGCTCGCGCGCATCCTCAACGTTCCCTTTGCGATCGCCGACGCGACGGCGCTGACCGAGGCGGGCTACGTCGGCGAGGACGTCGAGAACATCCTGCTGAAGCTGATCCAGGCCGCCGACTTCGACATCAAGAAGGCCGAGACCGGGATCATCTACATCGACGAGGTCGACAAGATCGCGCGCAAGGCCGACAACCCGTCGATCACGCGGGACGTCTCGGGCGAGGGCGTGCAGCAGGCGCTCCTGAAGATCCTCGAGGGCACGGTCGCCTCGGTGCCGCCGCAGGGCGGGCGCAAGCACCCGCACCAGGAGTTCCTCTCCATCGACACGACGAACGTCCTCTTCATCTGCGGCGGCGCGTTCGCCGGGCTCGACAAGATCATCGCCAAGCGAATCGGCAAGAACGCGGTCGGGTTCGGGGCCAACGTGCGCGGGCGCGGCTCGCTCGAGCACTCCGAGCTGCTCTCGCTCGTGATGCCGGAGGACCTGCTCTCGTTCGGGCTGATCCCGGAGTTCATCGGGCGCCTGCCGGTGATCTCCGCCGTGCACCAGCTCCAGCGCGAGGACCTCGTGCAGATCCTCGTCGAGCCGAAGAACGCGCTCTCGAAGCAGTATCAGCGCTTCTTCGGCTACGACCACATCGACCTCGTCTTCACCGAGGACGCGCTCTGGGAGATCGCGGACAAGGCCCTCCAGCGGGAGACCGGCGCTCGCGGCCTGCGCTCGATCATCGAGACGGCGCTCCTCGACGTCATGTTCGAGCTCCCCTCGCGCCGGGACGTCTCCAAGTGCGTGATCACGAAGGAGACGATCGGCAAGGGCCTGAAGCCGACGCTCGTGACGAGCGCCGGCGCCGACGAGCGCGAGGAGCTCGCCGAAGAGTCCGCGTCGCCTCGGCACGGGGTCGTAAGGCCCAGCGGGCCGCTCGAGCCGTGTGAAGATGGCGCGTGGCCTTCACCACGCGACCGGAGCTGCGCGGCACCTTCGGGATGGTCGCCTCGACGCACTGGCTCGCGTCGGCGGCGGGGATGGCGACGCTCGAGGCGGGCGGGAACGCCTTCGACGCCGCGGTCGCG
>JBBSIG010000236.1:0-3723 GCA_038232215.1 Gaiellales bacterium
CGCCGCGCGGCACGACCGGGCTCTATCACGTCGCCATCCGCTATCCCGACCGTCGCACGCTTGCTGACGCTCTGCGGCGGCTAATCGAAGCGGGGATTCAGCTAGACGGAGCCTCGGATCACGGCGTGTCCGAAGCCCTTTACTTGAGAGATCCCGATCAGAATGGCATTGAGCTATACCGCGACCGGGCCGAGAGCGAGTGGCCTCGTCCGACTGCTGGCGAGGGAGTGGCGATGGGGACAGCACCGCTCGATCTTCAGTCCCTGCTTGGCGAACTCAACGTGCGCTCAGAGCAAGGAACCTAAGTGCCGGGTCGTGTAGCTATAGCGGAAAAACTCCTCTATAAGCGGGCCATTCGTGAGATTTCTACATGTAACGCATGTGACCTGGACGGGAACGGCGTCGAGCTGTATCGCGACCGACCGCACGAGGAGTGGCCCCGCCCGCCGGACGGGGCGGGCGTCGCGATGGTCACTGCGCCGCTCGACGTGCGAGCGCTCCTCGCCGAAGCGCCCTGACGGCTTCGGACATCGGCTATACCTAGGGAAGCGCCATGGCGAAGCCGACCGAGCAGCGCGAGGGGGTGATCATCCGGTTCGCCGGAGATTCCGGCGATGGTATGCAGCTCACGGGCGATCGCTTCACGAGCGAGACGGCGATGCTCGGGAACGACATCTCGACCCTGCCCGACTTTCCAGCCGAGATCCGCGCCCCCGCGGGCTCGCTGCCCGGCGTCTCGGGCTTCCAGCTCCACTTCGCGGACCACGACATCCTGACCCCGGGAGACGCCCCGAACGTCCTGGTGGCGATGAACCCCGCCGCGCTCCGCACGAACATTCGCGACCTGCCGAAGGGTGGGACGCTGATCGTGAACACCGACGCCTTCGCCGAGCGCAACCTCGTCAAGGCCGGCTATGCGTCGAATCCGCTCGAGGACGGCTCGCTCGACGACTACCAGGTGCACTCGGTGCCGCTGACGACGATGACGATCGAGGCGCTGAAGGACATCGACGTCACGAAGCGCGAGGCGGAGCGCTCGAAGAACATGTTCGCGCTCGGGCTGCTCTCGTGGCTCTACACGCGCCCGACCGAGGGGACGATCGAGTTCATCGCGCGCAAGTTCGCCGCGAAGCCGGAGATCGCCGCGGCGAACACGACCGCGCTCAAGGCGGGCTACGCCTTCGGCGAGACGACGGAGGGCTTCGCCACCTCGTACGAGATCAAGCCGGCGAAGCTCCGACCGGGCGTCTACCGCAACGTGACCGGAAACACGGCGCTCGCCTACGGGCTGATCGCCGCGAGCGTGCAGAGCGGCCTGCCCCTCTTCCTCGGCGCCTACCCGATCACGCCGGCGTCCAGCATCCTCGAGGAGCTCGCCCGGCACAAGAACTTCGGAGTGCGCACGTTCCAGGCGGAGGACGAGATCGCGGCGGTCGGAGCCGCGGTCGGCGCCTCGTTCGGCGGCGCACTCGGCGTCTCGACCTCGAGCGGGCCCGGCATCGTGCTGAAGGAGGAGACGATCGGCCTCGCGGTCGCGCTCGAGTTGCCGCTCGTCGTGATCGACGTCCAGCGGGCCGGCCCGTCCACGGGGATGCCGACGAAGCCCGAGCAGGCAGACCTGCTCGGCATCATGTTCGGCCGCAACTCGGAGTCGCCCGTGCCGGTCGTGGCCGCCTCCACTCCGGCGCAGTGCTTCGACGCGGCGATCGAGGCGGCGCGGATCGCGCTCCGGTACCGCACGCCCGTGTTCCTGCTCTCGGACGCCTACCTCGCGAACGGCTCCGAGCCCTGGCTCCTGCCCGACGTCTCGACCCTGCCCGACATCTCGGTGGAGCGCGCGACCGAGCCGAACCTCGACGGCGAGTTCAGGCCGTACCTGCGGGACGAGCGGACGCTCGCGCGCCCCTGGGCGGTTCCCGGCACTCCCGGCCTCGAGCACCGGATCGGCGGGCTCGAGAAGGCCGACGTCACCGGCAACATCTCCTACGACCCGGACAACCACGACCGGATGGTGCGGCTCCGCGCCCAGAAGGTGGCCGGGATCGCGGCCGACATCCCGCTGCTCGAGGTCGACGACCCCGACGGCGCGGAGGTGCTCGTGCTCGGCTGGGGCGGGACCTACGGGCCGATCGCCGCCGCCGTGCGGCGCGTGCGCGGTGCCGGCGGGCGGGTCGCGCAGGCTCATCTGCACCACCTGAACCCGTTCCCGCGGAACACGGGCGAGGTGCTGCGGCGGTACGAGCGCGTCCTCGTTCCCGAGATCAACCTCGGCCAGCTGCTCAAGCTCCTCCGCGCCGAGTTCCTCGTCGACGCCGTGGGCTACAACCGCGTGCGCGGCCTGCCGTTCAAGTCGGAGGAGCTGGCCGGCGCGATCGAGGCGATCCTGTGAGCGAGCCGAACGGCCGGGCGTCGCTCGGCGCGAAGGACTTCAAGACCGACCAGGAGGTGCGCTGGTGTCCCGGCTGCGGCGACTACGCGATCCTGGCCGCGCTGCAGGGCTTCATGCCCGAGCTCGGCATCCCGCGCGAGCGGATCGTCTTCGTCTCCGGGATCGGCTGCGCCGCCCGCTTCCCGTACTACATGGAGACCTACGGCGTGCACTCCATCCACGGGCGCGCCCCGGCGATCGCGACCGGTCTCTCGACGTCGCGACCGGACCTCTCCGTCTGGGTCGTGACCGGCGACGGCGACGCGCTCTCGATCGGCGGCAACCACCTGATCCACGCTCTGCGCCGGAACGTCAACCTGAAGATCCTGCTCTTCAACAACGAGATCTACGGGCTCACGAAGGGGCAGTACTCGCCGACGAGCAAGCTCGGGACGGTCACGAAGTCGACGCCCATGGGGTCGCTCGACCACCCGTTCAACCCGCTCAGCCTCGCGATCGGCGCCGAGGCGACCTTCGTCGCGCGCGCGATCGACACCGACAAGAAGCACCTCACCGAGGTGCTGCGGCAGGCGGCGCGCCACCGCGGCGCGGCCTTCGTGGAGATCTTCCAGAACTGCAATATCTTCAACGACGGCGCCTTCGACTTCGTCCGCGAGCAGAAGGAGAACCGCATCCACCTCGAGCACGGGCAGCCGATCCGTTTCGGCGCCGAGGGCGAGCGGGGCGTGCGCATGCGCGAGGGAGGCTCGGCCGAGCTCGTCGACGTCGAGGCGGTCGGCGAGAATGCGCTCCTCGTCCACGACGCGCACCACGCCGAGCCGAGCCTCGCGTTCGCGCTCAGCCGGCTGACGCAGGAGACCGCCGGCGCGACGCCGATGGGCGTCTTCCGAGACGTCGAGCGGCCGGTGTACGACGAGCTGATGGCCGACCAGCTCGCGCTCGCCACCGAGCAGCGGGGAGCCGGGCAGCTCGCCTCGCGCCTCGCCGCCGGCGACACCTGGGAGATTTCGGAGACCGTCTAGCCAGGGGCCTGTCCAGAAAGCTCCTCCGGGCCCCCGGCGACCCGCGGCATTACGCCGCCACGTCGCGGCGTCGCTCCGCCTGTGCGTCCAGCCGCGTGAGGTAGACCGGCCGCCGTGAGCGCAGATAGTCGACGACCGCGCGCTCGTCCTTCTGGCAGGGAACGAGGGTCTTCCACGTGGCGAGGTGCTCCGGCCGGTGGAAGTCGCCCGTCGCCACGCCCGGGAGGGCGGCCTCGGCCACCCAGCCGAAGAGCTCGTGGCGGTTGAAGAGCTCGAAGCGGTCGACCGCGGGCTCGAGCTCCTCCCACGCGC
>JBBSIG010000237.1:0-3711 GCA_038232215.1 Gaiellales bacterium
CAGCACGCCGAGCGCGTCCGGGCGCGACTGCTGGCTCGGCTCGAGGAGCGTCACGTAGGCAAGGTCCTCCTCGGGCGCCTCCATCGCGAGGCGAGGCGAGGGATAGAAGCTCGGGTCGGGCGTCCAGCGGGCCATCGGCACTCCTTCTCGGCTACGGGGAAGCGCCCAAGCTATCGAAAATGAAGTAACGAGCGCAAGTCTGGGCGAGCGCGGGCAGCGATCATGCTGCGATGACGCACGGCACGACTTCTCTCGGCTGGCTCCTCCCGCGGCGACGGCTCGGGCTCATGCTCGTGCTGACCGCGCTCGCGGGCGGTCTCGTCGGCTACCTGCTCGGCTCGAGAGGAGGCGAGGGAGGCGCGGTCGTCGCCGCCTCCACGGCGGCTCGGGAGACGCCGCCCGTGGCGACCACGCAGTCGCCGCCGGCTACTCCCGTGGCTCCCGATCCGGCCGCGCCGGCACCCGCACCCGCCGCTCCGCGTGACGACACCGCCTGGCTGCAGAGCCGGCTCGACGGCGGCGGGCGCATCTTCCTGCCGCGGCTCCCCGACGGCGCCTGCTACGCGACGCGCGGCCTCTGGGTGAGCACGGACGGCACCGCGATCAGCTCGGACGGCGCCTGCCTGAGCTCGCTTGGGGTCGGTCCCGTGCGCCTGAGCTCGGAGGACGGCGACCCGATCCCGGCCTCGGCCGTCCTCTTCGTCAACCGCAGCTCGACGTCCGTCCCGGCTCCGACGGACATCTCGATCGCCGGGCTCCGCATCGTCGTCCCGGCCGGAGTGCCGAGCTACGGGATCGCCGTCTTCGGGCAGCGCGTCGACGTCAGGGACGTCGTCGTCGAGGGCAGTCCGATCGACGCGCTCCTCGTGGGTGGGCGCGCGAACGGGGAGGGCTTCGCGCGCACGGTTAGCGTGACCGACTCGCAGCTCTCGGGCGGGATGCGGAACGTCGTCTCCGTGACCGGCGTCGTGGGGCTGACCCTCGAGCGGAATCTGATCACGGCCGCCTCGGACACGAATCCGCTCGAGGACGGGGGGCAGGCGTTCGGAAACCCCTCAGCCGGCGTCGACCTGGAGCCGGACACCCCGGGTAGCCCGATCCTGGACGTCCGCATCGCCGGCAACGAGATCTCCGCGAACGCCGGCCCCGGCCTGCTGTTCGCGCTGGAGACGAACGCCGGCTTGCCGACGCAGGCGGACCGGATCGAGGTCGTCGGCAACCGGATCGTGGACAACGGGAGAAAGGCGACGCCGCCGGTGCAGGGCGGGATCGTCTTCGCGGGCGGACAGGCAGACGGGCAGGGTCACGCGCTCGTGACGGGAAACGTGATTCGCGGCAACCAGGGAGCCGGTGTGCAGGGCAAGCCGGGCGAGGGCACGACGATGATCCTCGACGTACGGGGAAACGACGTCAGCGCCAACAGCGGAGGCGTCTACAGCTTCGAGCGCCTGGGCGCCGGCTCCTACCTCGAGTAGCCGGGGAAGGCGTCGCGTGGTCGAGGACGGCCCGGGCCGTCCCGCGGACGAGGCTCACGTCCCGGCGGCGCCGAGCAGCGTCTGTGCCGAGAACCACATCACCTCGAGCGCTTCCTCGCGCGCGAGTCCTGCCATGTCCGTCAGCCAGACGAACGCCTCGATTCCGGTCGCGACGGTGACGGCGAGGACGAGCCGCTCGAAGTCTGCGGGGGCCATCCTCGCGCGCAGGGGTGCCAGAGCGTCCGCGACCCAGACCCGCCGCCGCCCGCGGCGAAGCAGCAGTCGCCCGCGCTCCGCCGGAGCTTCCAGAGACAGCCGCAGCATCGCCCGTAGCGCGACCTCGTTCTCCGTGACCTGACGGGCCATCTCCGCGAAGACGAGCTCGAAGCGCACTTGCAGCTCCTCGGGCGGATCCTCGCCGAGCACCGACTCCTTGCCGATCTCCGGGTACGCCGCGAGCAGCAGAGCCTCCTGGCGGGGGAAGTAGCGGTATGCCGTCGTTCGCGAGACGAGCGCAGTCGCCGCGGCCTCCTCCACCGTCGGCGTCACCCCGCTGGCAAGCAGCTCCCGGGTCGCGCTCACGAGTGCCTCGCGAGTACGTGCCTTCTGCCGCACCCGGCCCGTCTCTTGATATGGAACAGTAATACCGTTATGGTACTAGAATCCTATGAAGGAGCCGGCCATGACCGAAGCGCCGTACCGCCTGATGGCGGCAGGCGAGGGGGAGACGCTCTGGTTCGCCGGAGCACACCAGACGATCAAGTTCCCGGGCGACTGGAGCGAGGGGAAGTTCTCGCTCGTCGAGGTCGCCGTTCCGCGCGACCGGGCGACGCCGCTTCACCGGGACCCGAGCGACGAGACCTTCTTCGTCCTCGCGGGCGAGGTGCTGTTCCACGTCGACGGCGCAGAGCACCGTGCGAGCGCGGGCGACTCGGTGTCCGTTCGGCGTGGGGTGCCGCACGCATTCGTGGTCACCTCCGACGTGGCACGGTTTCTCGTCCTGAACACTCCCGGCACGCACGACCGCTACGTCCGCGACGGCGGGGAGCCCGCGACCCACTCGGACTTCGGTACCGCGCCGGCTCCCGACTACGCGCGGATAGAGGCGGCGAACCGGAAGCACGGCGTCGAGCTGCTGGGAGCGCCACCCTTCGCGGGGCTCGGTGACGCGGAGTAGATCTGGTCGTCGGACGCCGCCTCGCTCTACGCCCGGCGGCGCCCCTCTCTCAGCCCGGCAGCGTCTCCTCTGCTTCCGAGAGCCGGCGCGCGACCTGCTCGAGGCCGGAGCGTTCCCGCTCTGCCAGCTCCCGCGCTTTTCCGGCGGCGCGCTCCGCCTGTGTCGCCTCGCGCTCGGCAGCCGCCGCTCGCCGCTCCCGGAAGCGGACCTCCGAGCGCAGCCGCTTGATCTCCGCCCGCAGCTCACGCGCCCGCTCGCGCTCTGAAGCGCGAACGTCCTCGGATGCCTTCGACGGAAGCTGCTTCCGCGCGGCGGCCATCCCGGCCAGCGCTTCGAGGCCGGTCGACTCGACGTCCTCGGTCAGGCGTCCGGAGCGAAGCAGTTGTCGCCCCTCGCGCTCGACGGACGCTGCCCGGAGCGTGGACGCGATGCGCTCGCCCGTCGCAGGGCTCGGCTTGAGATCACCCTGCGCGAGCAGCTCGAGAGCGACACGTGAGAGTGTCTGCACGAGCTCCCGCTGACGCCGCCCGGCGTCGCGAAGAGCGACCGCGCCACCCTCGAGCTGCGCCGCCTTCAGCTCCTCCCCGGCGACGAGCAACGCGTCCACGTCGTCTGCCCGCTGCCGTGCGAGCTGGTTGATCGCCCAGGTGCTGATGCTCGGCTTCCGAAGCCCGCCGATCGACTCAGCAGACTCTCTCTCCTTGCTCTTGCGCAGGCGCTGCGCGAGCTCGTTTCTCGCCTGAGTGAAGTGCTCGAGCGGCAGGCCGTAGAGACGATCGATCTCCCACTCCAGCGGGGATTCGCCGGTCGTGGTCCTCACTAGCCCTGCAGGGCGGCGATCAGCTCGCTCTTCGACATCTTCGAGCGACCGTTGATTCTCGCCTCGCGCGCCCGCTCCTCGAGCTCGGTCTTGCTGACCGACTCCAGCTCTCCGTCCCCGGCGGACGCGGAAGCGCCGTCCCGGCCGCTTCCGGGCTTCCCGCGCTTCGTCTGCGCCAGGCTCTCGCGCAGGGCGGCCATCAGGTCGGGCGACCCCTCGTCCTCGACCGGCTTGGGACG
>JBBSIG010000238.1:0-3702 GCA_038232215.1 Gaiellales bacterium
GCGGCGGGTCGTCGGCCACCTAGTCCGTCTCCCAGCGGTCGCGGCGGTCGTCCTCGCTCCGCGCCTCGTCTCCCGGGGCCGAGGTCTCAGCAGGCGCCGCGGCGAGGTCACCCTCCGGCGGTGGGGCGGGCGAAGCCTCCTCGACGGGCGCACCACAGGAGGCGCAGAACTTCGACTCCGCCGGGACCGCGGCGCCGCACTTCCCGCAGGCGACGACAGGCTTCTCGCCCAGGGCGCGGCCGCAGTTGGCACAGAAGTGCGATCCCCAGATCAGCGGCGCGCCGCACTCGCAGCGCGCGGCGGGAGCTGTGCGGCGGGCGCTGACCGCCGCGGCGAGGAGCTGGTCGAGCTCGTGTAGCCGTCCCTCCAGGGCGACGAGCTCGGCGGCGTGCTCGTAGACGAGGTCCTGCCGGAACTGGTCGCGCCGGTACATCTCGAGGACGAGCCCGCCCAGGTCCCGAATCCGATCCTCGCGCGTCCGGAGCAGCGCGCGCCGCTCGCGCCGAAGCTGCCCCGGGTGGGGCAGAGGCCTGCGCGCGACGGGCGCCTGTGCGGGCGGTGCGCCGGCCTCGTCGCCTTCGCCCTCCCGGGCTCGTCCGGGCCGCTCCGCTCGGTTCAAGAAGGAGAGGCGGGCCATGGCGCCGCGCGAGTCTACAGCGGCGGGGGGCCGGAATCTACGCGCGGAGGGGCCACGGGCGAGGGCAGCTCGACGACGACGAGCTTCTCCTCCGTCAGCTCGCGGACGGCCCATGCAGGCCCCTCCCGCGTGTTGCCCGAGGCCTTGACGCCGCCGTACGGCATCTGGTCGGCTCGAAAGGTCGGCGCCTCGTTGACCGTGACGCCGCCGAAGTCGAGCTCCTGCGCGGCCCGCAGCGCGGAGTCGAGGCTGCCGGTGAAGATCCCCGCCTGGAGGCCGTAGCGCGTGCCGTTCGAGCGCTCGATCGCCTCGTCGAGCGAGTCCACGGCCGTGACGGTGCAGACCGGCCCGAAGACCTCCTCGCACGAGACCTTGGCCTCGAGCGGCGGATCCAGGATCACGGTCGGCTCGATGAGACCGTCCCTGAGCGCTCCGCCGAGGACGCGGGCGCCCGCGTCGCGCGCCTCGCCGATCCAGTCGAGGATCCGCCGCTGCGCGTCTGCGTCGATGACCGGGCCCACGTCGGTCTCCTCGTCTGCCGGGTCGCCGACCCGGAGCTCCTCGACCTTCGGCAGGAAGCGGTCGAGGAACGACTCGTAGGCGGCTCGCGCGACGTAGACGCGCTGTACCGAGATGCAGCTCTGGCCGGAGAACGAGAAGGCGTTCGCCGCCAGCTTGGTTGCAGTGGCCTCGAGGTCGGCGTCGGCCTCGACGATCACCGGAGTGGCGTTCCCGAGCTCGAGGTTGACCCGCTTCCGGGGCGCGCGCTCCTGGAGCGCCCAGCCGACCGCCCCCGAGCCCGTGAACGTGATCACCCGGATGCGCTCGTCCTCGACCAGGACGTCCCCGAGCTCCGAGGACGGGCCCACGACCACGTTCAGCCAGCCCGGCGGCAGGCCGGCCTCCTCCTCGAGCTCGGCGAGGAGCAGCGCGGAGAGCGGCGTCTGCGAGGCGGGCTTCAGGACGACGGCGCAGCCGGCGGCGAGGGCCGGCGCCAGCTTGTGCGCGACCAGGTTGAGCGGGAAGTTGAACGGCGTGATCGCGGCCACCACGCCCACGGGTCGGCGGAGCGTGAAGGCGAGCTTGCCGGTGCCCGCCTGCGACGCGTCCATCGGAACCATCTCGCCGGTGAGCTTGCGCGCCTCGACGGCCGCCATGGTGTAGGTCGACATGGCGCGCGTCGCCTCGACGCGCGCGGCCTTCATCGGCTTGCCGGCTTCCTCGGAGATCGTGCGCGCGACCTCGTCGTGGCGCCGGCCGAGCAGGCCGGCGACGCGAACGAGCACCTCGGCGCGCCTGTGCGCGGGAAGCGGCTCGCGCATGGCGGCCTCGGCGGCGTCGATCGCCCGGCGCGCCTCCTCCCGCCCGGCCTGCGCCACCCGCCCGACCACCTCGCCGGAGTAGGGCGAGCGGACGTCCAGCCAGGCGCCGGTCTCGAGCTGCTCGCCGCCGATCGGCAGGCGGCGCTCGGGAGTCGTCGCCGCCAAGCGCTACAGGCTCGCCGGCCGCAGCCGCTCGGCCAGCGCCTGCAGGATCTTGAGCTGGATGCGCGGCGATCGGTCGAGCAGCGAGCGGAACGCGCGGTCCGTGAGCACGAGCAGGCGGGCCGGCGACGTGGTCGTCACCGTGGCCGTCCGGGGACCGCCGGAGACGAGCGCGATCTCACCCAGGAAGTCCCCGCTCCGGAGGGCGGCGACCTTGCGCCCCTTACGCCGGACGTCGGCGGTGCCCTCGACGAGGATCATGAACTCACGTCCCACCGCGCCTTCCCGGGTCAGCTCCCGGCCGGACTCCACGTCGATCTCGTCCGCAACGGACGCCACCTCGGCCAGCTCCCGTTTGGAGCAGTTGGCGAAGAGCGGGACACGGCTGATCATCTCGACCTTCGCGTCCTTCCGCACGAGGTCGATTCTAGACGGTTGATCGGAGACTCGAATCGACTCCGCACCTGCTCCCGTGCGAGTCGCCTGAGTAAGATCGCGCGCCATGGAGATCCGCAAGGTCGGCGTCGTCGGTCTCGGCACGATGGGGGCCGGGATCGCGCAGGTCAGCGTGCAGGCCGGCCACGAGACGATCGGCCGGGAAGTGGCCCCCGAGCTCGGCGAGCGCGGGCGAGCGACGATCGAGCGCTATCTCTCGCGAGGCGTCGAGAAGGGCCGGCTGTCCCCTGACGAGAAGGAGGCCGCCCTCGGGAGGTTGTCGCTCACCACGGAGCTCGAGGATCTCGCCGACTGCGACCTCGTGATCGAGGCGATCCTGGAGGAGCTCGGGCCGAAGCAGGAGCTGTTCGAGCGGCTCGACGAGCTCCTACGGCCCGACGCCCTCCTCGCGACGAACACCTCGGCACTCTCGGTCGAGGCGATCGCCGCCCGGGTGGAGCGTCCCGAGCGCGTGGTCGGCATGCACTTCTTCAATCCCGCCCCGGTTCTCCCGCTCGTCGAGATCGTGCGCACGAAGGAAACCTCTGACGAGACCGCCGCCGCAGCCTACGCCTGGGCCGAGCGGGCGGGCAAGCAGCCCGTGCTCTGCGACGACACGCCGGGCTTCATCGTCAACCGGATCCTGATCCCGCTGCTGAACGACTGTGTCCGGGTGCTCGACGAGGCGGCCGTGACCCCCGAGGATCTCGACACGGCGATGCGAAGCGGCGCGGGCTGGCCGCTCGGGCCGTGCGCGCTCGTCGATCTCGTCGGCCTCGACGTGCACATCCACGCCTCGGAGGCCCTGCACGCCGCGCTCGGCGAGGAGCGGATGGCGCCTCCCGAGCGGCTCCGGCGGATGGCGGCGAAGGGAGCGCTCGGTCGCAAGACCGGGCGCGGCTTCTTCACCTACTGACGCTCCGTCGCCGCGGGCCCGGGCGAGAGAGGCTCGCGTGCGGCGAAGAGCCGTCCCAGCGCGTCGAAGTCGGCGCCGGCCGCTAGGAGCAGCAGCTCGTCTCCCGCCTCGAGCACGGAGGAGCCGCGGGCCTGCACCGGCTGGTCGTCGCGGACGATCAAGCTCACCCAGGCGTGCTCTCCGAGTGGCAGGTCTCGAAGCGCCGTGCCGACGGCCTCCGACCCGGGAGC
>JBBSIG010000239.1:0-3701 GCA_038232215.1 Gaiellales bacterium
AGCAGCTCGAGCTCGAGGCGGAGCTCCAGTCGGAGGCCACCCGGACGGAGGACTTCGCCGAGGGTGTCGCCGCCTTCCTCGAGAAGCGCCGCCCCGCCTTCACCGGCCGGTAGCCCCGTCGGAGATGAGCTGGCTCTGCGAGCACGAGCCGGAGTGGTTCCACGGTCATCCCGATGCTCCGCCCGCCGCCCGTCGCCCGTCGACTCGCGGCCGGATGAGCGTCGCTCTCTCCGACCGGCGCAACGTCGTTCTCGTCGCGACGATTCTCGGCTCGGCGATGGCGTTCATCGACGCCACCGTCGTCAACGTCGCCCTCCCGGCGATCGGCGACGACCTCCACCTCGGCCTGGCGGGCCGCCAGTGGGTCTTCCTCTCGTACTCGCTCGTGCTCGCCTCGCTCTATCTCGTCGCCGGTGCCGTCGGCGACCGGATCGGGCAGCGCAGGGTCTTCCTGGGCGGGGCGCTCGGCTTCGCAGTGACGTCGGCGCTCGCCGGGGCGGCACCGAGCGGGGCGTTCCTGATCGGCGCCCGGGCGCTGCAGGGGGTCGCGGCGGCGTTCCTGACCACCGGCAGCCTCGCGCTCCTCCGCGCGACCTTCGGTAGCGAGAGTGGGCGCGCCGTCGGCCTCTGGACGGCCTGGACGGGGATCACCACGATCGCCGGGCCACCGCTCGGCGGTGCCATGGTGGAGCTCGCCTCCTGGCGCTGGATCTTCTACTTCAACCTGCCGCTCGCGGCCGCCGCGGCGCTGCTGGCCCATCGCGCCGCGCACGACGACATCCCGCCCCCCGATCGTGCCCGGCCCTTCGACGTCGGGGGCGCCGCGCTGATGGCGATCGGCTTCGCGGCTCTCACGTACGCGCTCGTCGAGGGGGCCTCGCGCGGGGTCGGCGCCGTCTGGTGGGCGATCGCGGTCGCCGTGGGGGGACTCGCCGCCGCCGTCCTCCTCGAATGGCTGATCGACGACCCCATGCTGCCGCTGCCGCTCTTTCGCCGGCGCAATTTCGCCGTCGCGAACCTCGTGACCCTGCTCGTCTACGCCGGGCTTGGGGGCTCCACCTTCTTCCTCGTCCTCTACCTCCAGACCGTGATCGGCTACTCGCCGATCCAGGCGTCTCTCGTCATGGTCCCGATCAGCGTGGTCATGCTCCTGCTCGCCGGCCGCTTCGGCCGGCTCGCCGACCGGCAGGGCCCAGCGCCTCTACCTGACGCTCGGGCCGACGCTCATGGCGGCCGGGATGCTGCTCTGGGGCTTCGTGGACGACCGGGGGAGCCCCTGGCTGCTCGCCGCCGGCGTGGGCGTCTTCGCGGTCGGGCTCTCCGTCACCGTGGCCCCGATCACGGCCACGGCGCTCGCGGCTGCCCCCGAGCGCGTCGCGGGCGTCGCGGCCGGCGTGAACAACACGGTGGCGCGCGTCGGCGGGCTGATCGCGGTCGCGCTCGTGGGGCTCGTGATCTCGCTCGTCTTCGAAGCGAGGACGAGCCGCCCGGGCGGCCGGCCCCTGACCGACCGGCCGACGACTCCGAGCGTTCACGACGCCTCGGTCGCCGCCTTCCGCGCCGGCACCTTCGTGGCCGCGGCGCTGGTCCTGGCCGGTGCGCTGGCCGCCGGCCTCGGTATCTCGAACGCCGAGGCGCGCTCGGCCGAGAGCTGACCTAGCGGGCGCGCAGCGGTCTGCGAGGAAGAAGCAGCCGGGGACCGTGAGTAAGATCGTTCAGGCCCTCGGCGGGGTGCCACAGGCGAGCTGGGATGCGCTCGGAACCTTCTCCGGCGGCGCGGTGTACTAGGCGCCATGAGACTGAGCAGCCGAGGAGGGCGGAGACCGGCGGTGCTCCGGATGCTCGTTTCTATCGGATTGTTGCTCGCCATCGACGTAACCACGATTGGGGCGGTACCGGCCGCGAGTGCCAAGCCGCGCTGTCCAGTGACGATCCCCACGATGGCCGCTTCTCCCGACGCAGGCTTTGGCCCAGCCGGGTTCAACTACGGCAACGCACGGCTCCGCGCACATCTGTACTGGCCGAGAGGGAGGCTCACGGCGGGGATCCTCCCGGACGGCGGATCGATGGCGACGATCCAGAAGGACGGCTCGATCTGGGCCAAGGTCGGCTGGTGGGTGGCCACCGCGGACACGCTCGTGGTGACGGGCCGGAGACTCGATGCCCGCGCTCGCCCTCTCCGCGCTAGCGTGCCATACGGCTACGGCGTCGGATTCATCCCGGTCGGGTTGACCTTCCCGACCACCGGCTGCTGGCGCGTGGCGGGCAGAGCCGGTGCAGCCCTCCTCGCGTTTGTCGTCGAGGTGACCAAGGTCAGACGCTCGACGGTCTGATCTGCGCACGGCCTGGCCACCGGATCAGCCACTCGCTCCCGCTAGCGCCCCGGCGGCTGCAAGAAAGCGCCGGATCTGCGTCCTTGGCAGCGATGCCCGACTGCTGTTCGCTCGCCAGCACTAGCGGGCGCGGAGCTCGACGACGAGCTCGCAGTCGAGCGCATCAGCGATACGGAGAAGCGTGTCGATGCGGGGCGGACGACCTCCGCGCTCGAGGCGGGCGATCGCCGACTGCGTGGTGCCGACGAGCTGCGCCAGCTCCCGCTGCGAGAGGCCCAGCTCGGCGCGCCGCTCGGACACTCGCCCGGCGATCTGGGCGAAGAGCCAGCCGTCCGGCTTGACGAGCTGCTGCAGACGCTCGAGCGGTCGAGCGCGACCGGCGGCCTGGCGCGTTCTCATCCCTTTATCATAGCAAAGATGCTATGGAAAGCATGCCCGAGCCCGCCGTATAGTTGGCACGTGGCGCGCCACCCGATCCGGCTTCGCGTGAGCGACGATTTCCGCCGCTCCCGGCTGATGGTCTTCTTCCGGTTGCTGCTCGCTCTCCCGCACCTGGTCTGGGTGACGCTGTGGAGCATCCCGGCCGTGCTCGCTGCGATCGCGAGCTGGTTCGTGACGCTCTTCACCGGGCGCTCCCCGCTCGGCCTCCACAACTTCCTGGCGGCCTTCGTCCGCTACACGACGCACGTGTACGCGTATACGTGGCTCGTCGCCGACCCGTTCCCGGGCTTCCTCGGCCGGCCGGGGTACCCGATCGACGTCGAGATCGACCCGCCGGAGCCGCAGAACCGGTGGGTGACCGGCTTCCGCCTCGTGCTTGCCATCCCCGCCTTCGTGCTCACGGCCGTCCTGCAGCAGGTCGCGCAGGTGATCGCGTTCTTCGCGTGGTTCGCCGCGCTCGCGCTCGGGCGCATACCGGCGGGGATGCGCGACTTCAGTGCGTTCTGCCTCCACTACAGCGCCCAGACGCACGGCTACGCCTCGCTCCTGACGGACCGCTATCCGGCGCTGAGCATGAAGACCGACGAGCCGGTCGAGGCCGCCGAGGCACCGAGGTGAGCGGCGAAGAGGCGACGAGGCCCGGTCCGCGGACGCCGCTGCGGTTGTCGGGCCGGCTCGCCGACTCGGCCTGCGCACGCGCGACCGCACGCTCGAACGCCGAGCGAGCGCGCTCCAAGCTCGAGGCGATGGCCGGCGCGTCCAGTCGTCCTTCAACGGGCCCGAGTCGGGGGCCTAATCCGGAAACGCGTCTAGATCGTCTTGAACTGCTCGAACGGCTGCCGGCAGCTCGTGCAGTAACGGAGCGACCGGCACGGGGTCGGGCCGAAGATGTTCTCGAGCCTCGTCTCCCTCGAGCCGCAGTACGGG
>JBBSIG010000240.1:0-3628 GCA_038232215.1 Gaiellales bacterium
CGCCCCGGTCGTGTTCAGCTCGACGGGCGGGGCCATCTACGGGGAGTGCGAGGCGCCGGCGCCCGAGGACTCGCCGCGCCGCCCGCTCGCCCCCTACGGCGCGTCGAAGCTCGCCGGCGAGGAGTACCTCGCCACCTGGAACCGTCTCTACGGCACCCGCAACGTCTCGTTGCGCTACGGCAACGTCTTCGGGCCGCGACAGGACCCGCACGGAGAGGCGGGCGTCGTCGCGATCTTCATGCGTCTGCTCGCCACGGGCGGGACCCCGAGGATCTTCGGCGACGGCCGGCAGACCCGCGACTACGTCTACGTCGGGGACGTCGCGCGCGCCACGCTCGCGGCGGTCGGGCGAGACGGCGTCTTCAACGTCGGTACCGGCGCCGAGACGTCGGTGCTCGAGCTGTACGAGCGGATCCGCCGCGTCGCGGGCGTCGAGCGGGAGCCGGAGTTCGCGTCGCCGCGGCTCGGCGAGCTGCAACGGAGCGTGCTCGATCCCGAACTCGTCGGCCGCGAGCTCGACTGGCGGCCGAAGCACACGCTCGACGAGGGGCTCGGCGCCACCTGGGACTGGATCCGCGAGTCGTAACGGCACGGGAGGAGGCTCCCCCGGCGGCGCGAATGGAACGTTCCGCCCGTGGAGCACTCCCTGCAACCGCCTCGTCTCGTCGGCTCCTGGCGCACGGCCACGATCGTCGCGACCGGGATCGCGGCGCTCGAGCTGATGGCGCTCGTCGCGGCGGGGTCCGCCCTGCTCATGAAGCCGGCCGCCCAGCGGGCTCGCGAGGCGACCCCGGCGGCGCGCGCGCCGAAGGCGAAGGCGGCGGCTCCCCGCAAGAGGGCGCCCGTCCGGGCCGCTCGTCCCCTGCTGCCGCGCGCGCGGACGTCGATCCTCGTCCTGAACGGCAACGGGATCACGGGCGCCGCGGCGGCCAAGGCGGCCCGGGTGCGGGCGCTCGGCTACCGCGTCGGCGGGGTCGGGAACGCGCCGCGCCGCGACTCGACGCGGACCCTCGTCATGTACCGCCCGGGCGCCCGGCGCGAAGGCGTCCGGCTGGCACGCGACCTGCACGTGTCGATCGTGAGCCCCCTCGACGGACTGAGGACGAGCGAGCTCGCCGGCGCCCGCCTCGCGCTGGTCGTCGGCCTGTAAGGCTCGCGTGGCGCGCGGGGAGAGCGGCCGCGCTTCCGGCGGCTGCCTCTGCGGCGCCGTCCGCTACCGCGTCGAGGGCGCCCTGCGGGACGTCGTCTTCTGCCACTGCAGCCGCTGCCGGCGGACGCACGGACACTTCGCCGCCTATACCGCCTGCGCGCGGGAGGAGCTCGAGCTCGTGGAGGAGCGCGGCCTCCGCTGGCACGAGCTGGACGGGGCGCGGCGCGGCTTCTGCGGGGAGTGCGGCGCGAGCGTCTTCTGGAGCCGCCCCGAGCGCCCGACGATCAGCATCTCTGCAGGGACGCTCGACGAGCCGACCGGCCTCGCGCCGAGCCACCACATCTACCTCGCCGACTCCGGCGACTACTACGAGCTCGGCGACGGGCTCGAGCGCCGGTCTCGCTCGTAGGCTCCGGCTAGACCGCCCACGCGCACTGGGCGCTCAGGGGCTCGTCTGCATCGTCGGCGCGGGCTCATGGTGCATCTGCGACATCGAGCCATCGGCCGGAACCGTGAGCCCGGGGATGGCGTCCGGCGCAGCGAGCAGGAGCACGCCGAGCACGACCAGCACACCCGCCGTGCCGTACGTGGCAACGCGGCGCCATGGGAGGGACTTCTCGAACGCGATCAGCCCGGCGACGAAGGCCATCCAGACGATGCTCATCACGCCGAGCGCGAAGAGTGACGCCATCAGCGCCCAGCAGCAGCCGGCGCACCACCCCCCGTGCCTGACGCCCATCTGCACGGCACCCGACGAGCCGCCGCGCCAGGCCCCGAGCAGGAAGCCGAGCGGGCTGCGGCACTTCCCGAGACAGACGTTCTTGAGCGGCGTGAGCTCGTAGACGGCCGCGGCTACCAGCGTCACCCCTGCGAGCCAGCGACCAGCGCGGTCCCACCCGAGCGCCCCACCCGAGACCCGCCCGCCCGCAGTCGCGATCACGAAGGCGAGGGCTCCGGCACCGGCCCACACCAGTAGATAGCCGGACGCGAAGAGGAGCGGTGCGACCGGAGAGCGCGACTTCGTCATCCGCGAGTAGAGCGCGACCGTCGGCGCGACCGACGGAAACATCATCGAGGCCATCATCACGACCCACACGCCGAGAAACCACGCGAACGTGCCGAGGTGGGTCCACGGGCCGCCGTCCATGCCCCGCATCTGGTCGAGCGTCCACCACCAGCCCACTCCCGCCAGGACGAAGAGCGAGCCGACGAGCCCGAGCCTGGTGCGCGCGGCCGCGAAGGCGGGGCCGGGCCCCACGGCGACGCGCGCCGCAGGCTCGTGCGCGGCGGCGATCATGCGTTCACGCGGCCCAGGAGAACTCCGAGCTCGAGAGGCCCGTCTTGCCCTCGTACTCGATGCCGAAGGCATTGATTCTCGAGCGGCTCGCCTCCGCGACCGTCAGCTCGGAGCCTGCCGGATGGAACATCCCCGTGAGCCGGACCGGCTCGCCGGTCTCGACGCCGAAGGGGACGATGTCCTCGACCTCGAAGTCGATTACGTCCCCGACGCGCACGCTGTGGCGCGTGCCGTCATGGACGACCTCGATGGGCGCCCGCTCCACGCCGAGGATCTCGCCGATGAGCGGCGCGAGGGCCTCCATCGGTCCTCCCATCTGCCCGCCGAAGACGGCGCCGAGCTTGTCCGCCTGCTCGTCCGACGCCTGGTCGTCGATGAACATGCCGAGGCGCCAGTTCCCGTCGGTCATGACTTTCGGCGTGTCGGCGATCGCGACGACCTTGAGACCGTCGACGTCGGTGCCGTCGATCTGCCCTTCGCGGATGTCGAAGACGAGCGTCGCGCGGCAGAAGTCGTAGGTGGCACCGTGGTCGAACGACGCGTTGCAGGGACAGATGAGGTCGCAGGAACAGGTCTCCACGTAGCTCCCTTTCAGCTTCCAGGACACTCTGGCCTCCTTTGCGCGAATGGAAGGCGAGTGTCGTCGAAGGGGGGCGATTTCGTCAAGCCGCGCTCAGCTCGTCTTGCCGACGAGCTTCTTCGCCCGGTCGAGCGGTCCGCCCTTGACTCCCGCGCCGCCGAACTGGTCGAGCGTGTACGAGCGGTTCAGGTGGAAGTACGCGGGAGCCGGCCGCCGAAGCGTCTCGAGCTCGAAGGTGCCGAGCTCGTACCAGGTGCGGGCGTTCAAGGGTTGCGTGGCGAGCGCCTTGCGCAGCAGTCGCTCCGCCTCCCGGTCGTTTCCCCTGGCGCTCTCCACGCCCGCCTGGACGAAGAGCGGGTCGACGGCGAGCGGATTCAGCGTGTGCGCGTCCGAAGCCAGCTCCGCCGCCCGGGCGAGGCGCGCCTCGCCGATCGCCGCGGTCGCCTGGTCGAGCCGGCGGCTCGCGAGCCAGGGCGAGGCCAGCGAGGAGAGAGCCGCGAGCGCGAGCCCGACCGCGCCGGCGGCCCAGAACCAGCTTCGCGGGGCGGCCAGCCGGGGGGGGCCGGCCGCGGCGCGCCCCACCCCGCGCCCGGGGGACGGC
>JBBSIG010000241.1:0-3554 GCA_038232215.1 Gaiellales bacterium
CGCGAGATCGACCCGGTTCCGCTCGAGCCGCGCGGCGCTCGCAGCGCGCGCCCGCAGGAGCTGGCGCTCCGCGGCCCGCTTCGCGGCCCGGCCGGCGAGGGCCTCGACCGAGTCCCGAGCCGGGGTCCGGCGGAAGCGGGAGGGGGAGGCTGCGCCGTTCACCGGGGGCAGGTTCTCCCGCGAGCTCCGGAGCCCTGCCGGGCGGTCGTGAAATCGTCTCGGCTACCATCGCCCCCCGGACTGGGGATCGACGTCCAGACGACGGCGCCGGGAAACGTCGAGGCCGAGGTGCTCGCCGTGCCCGTGCTCGCGCCGTCCGACGAGCTTCCGCAGGCCGCGGCCGGAATCGACCGTGACCTCGGCGGCCGGCTGCAGCGGCTCGCGGCGCCGGGCGAGCTGAGCGGCGACCGCGGCAGCACGCTCCTGCTGCACCTGAACGGCGAGCTCGGGAGCGAGCGAGTCGCCACGGCGGGCCTGGGGCCCCGCGAGGGAGTCGACGCGGATGCCGTGCGAACGGCCGCCGCGGCGGTCGCGCGCGACGCGACCCGCTTCGGGGGCACAGTCGCCTGGGCGATCGACGAGACGCTTCCCCTCGCGCCCGCGGAGCAGGCCCGGGCCGTGGTCGAGGGCGTGCTCCTCGGGGCGTACAACCCCGGCCGCTGGCGGAGCGCGAACGGAGCGCGGCGCGAGATCGAGCGCCTGCTCCTCGTCGGAGAGGATCTGGAGGACGCCGCGCGACGAGCCGCCACGGTCTCGGAGTGGGTGAACTGCGCCCGCGATCTCGCGAACGCGCCCCCGAACGTCCTCACGCCCGAGGAGCTCGCGCGGCGGGCGGAGGAGCTCTCGGGCGACCTCGAGCACCTCGAGGTCGAGGCACTCGGGCCGGAGCAGCTCGAGGAGCTCCGCATGGGCGCGTTCGCCGCGGTCGCCCGCGGCAGCCACAACCCGGCCCGCCTGATCGTCATGCGCTACACGCCGCCGGGCGCGGCGGACGGCGGCCCGCGGCTGGGGCTCGTCGGAAAGGCGATCACCTTCGACAGCGGCGGCATCTCGATCAAGCCCGCGTCGAAGATGCAGGACATGAAGGGCGACATGGCCGGCGGCGCGGCCGTCGTCGCCGGGATGGGCGCGATCGCGGCACTCGGTCTGCCGCTGCGCGCCATCGCCGTGGTCGCGGCCTGCGAGAACCTCGTCGGCGGCGACTCGTACCGCCCCGGCGACATCCTGACCGCAGCGAATGGCAAGACGATCGAGATCACGAACACCGACGCGGAGGGCCGGCTGGTGCTCGCCGACGCCCTCTGGTACGCGCGCCGCGAGGGAGCGACGCACCTGCTCGACCTGGCCACCCTGACCGGTGCGATGGAGCTGGCGCTCGGCGATCTCTACGCGGGCTTGTTCGCAAACGACGACGCGTGGCGAGCCGACGTGCTCGCAGCCGCCGAGCGGAGCGGCGATCACGCCTGGCCGTTCCCGCTGCACGCGCGCTATCGCCGCTACGTCGACTCGACCTACGCGGACCTGAAGAACTCGTCCGAGCTCCGGCAGGGCTCCCCCGTCCTCGCAGCCGAGTTCCTGCACGAGTTCGCCGGCGATGGTCCGTGGGCTCACATCGACATGGCCGGCCCGGGGTTCCTGGAGCGCTCGCGGGGCGACTATCTGAGCCAGCCCGGGGGCACCGGCTACGGCGTCCGGCTGATCGTCGAGCTGGCGCAGGGCCTCGCGGGCGGGACTGCACGCTAAGAGGTCCCATGAAGTACCTCGAAGGGGTTCCTCTCGCTCGAGCACTCGTGCGTAACGAGACAGGTCGATGAACCTCGACCTCTCGGAGGAGCAGGAGCTGCTCCGGGAGACCGTGCGCGCGTTCGCGCTCGAGCGCGTCGCCCCCGTCGCCGCGGAGCTCGACCGCGAGAGCCGTTTTCCCTACGAGCTCGTCTCGGAGCTCGCGGAGCTCGGGCTGATGGGAATCCCGATCCCGGAGGAGTACGGCGGCGCCGGCGCCGACACGGTCTCGTACGCGCTCGCGATCGAGGAGCTGACGCGCGTTGACTCGTCCGTCGCGATCACGGTGGCCGCCCATACGTCGCTCGGGACGATGCCCATCCTCCTCTTCGGCGACGAGGAGCAGAGGCAGCGCTGGCTGCCGCCGCTCGCCTCGGGCGAGCGGCTGGCCGCGTTCGGCCTCACCGAGCCGGAGGCGGGCTCGGACGCAGGCGCCACGCGCACGCGCGCCGACCTGCGCGACGGAAGCTGGGTCGTGAACGGCGCGAAGATCTTCATCACGAACGCCGGGACGGACATCTCGGCGTGCGTCACGATCACGGCGGTCACGGGCGAGAACGAGATCTCGAACATCGTGGTCCCGAACGGAACGCCGGGCTACGAGATCTCCCCGCCCATGCACAAGCTCGGCTGGCGCGCCTCGGACACGCGCGAGCTGTCGTTCCGGGACTGCGCGGTACCCGCCGAGAACCTCCTGGGCGCGCGCGGCGAGGGCCTGAGCCAGTTCCTCGAGATCCTCGACGGCGGGCGGATCTCGGTCGCGGCGATGGGAGTCGGCCTGGCGCAGGGAGCCTACGATCTCGCCTTCGACTACGCGCGGGAGCGACGCCAGTTCGGCAAGCCCATCTCGTCGTTCCAGGCCGTCCGCTTCAAGCTCGCCGACATGGCGACGGAGATCGAAGCGGGTCGCGCGCTCGTGTACAGGGCTGCCTGGCTGAAGGATCGTGGCCGCCCGTTCGCGCGGGAGGCCGCCATGGCCAAGCTCTACACCGGCGAGCTCTCGCACCGCGTGGCGAACTGGGCGCTCCAGATCCACGGCGGCTACGGGTACATGGACGAGTATCCGATCTCGCGTCTGTACCGGGACCAGAAGATCCTCGAGATCGGAGAGGGGACGAACGAGGTCCAGCGCATGGTGATCGCCAGGCACCTGGGGCTCTGACGCTCGGACAGCGCTCGGGCTACGCGTCCGCGACCGCCGCCCGGGCGCGCCGCAGCCGATCGTCGCCCGCGGCGGAGCCGACGTTGATCTCGACGAGCCGGGCCGCGGCCTCTGCCGCCGCGCGGGCGAGCAGGCGTGCCACCTCGGCGTCGCCGCGAAAGCTCGCGCGACTCGCCTCGGCGAGTCGCGCCGCCAGCCGTGCGACCTCGCCCGCGGTCTCCGCGATCTCGAGCGGCACGTCGATCGTGCGCTCCCGCGCCCAGGACTCGCGAGTGCGCACGAAGCGCAGATACGCCTCGGCGTCCTCCTCGGCGAGCGCGAGGCTGCGCTCGCGCAGCCCGCGCGCTCGGGCAGCGCCGTCGCCGTCCTCCGAGAGCCCGGCCGTGAGCTCGGCGAGCGCGGCCGCCATCGCCGCGGTGACCGCGGCCGCCGCTCCACTCGCCGGCGCCGGAGTGGGAGCCGCGACATCGTCGAGGAACTCGGCGAGCGAGCTCTCCTGCACCCGCAGTCGCCGAGCGCGGCGCGCCGGCGCGCCACGTACTCGGCGAGCTCGTCCCGGACTGCCTCGTCGAGCGCCGGCTCCTCGTAGCGCTCCAGCATCTCGCGCCAG
>JBBSIG010000242.1:0-3512 GCA_038232215.1 Gaiellales bacterium
GCCGTCTACGCGGGCCTGCCGAACCTCGTCGAGGAGGACGATCTGCCGCAGGCGAACGCGCTCCTGCAGGCGATCGACAGGACGACGTGGGCCCTCGGCCCGCTGCTGGGCGGCATCCTCGTCGCGGCCTCCGGGCCGAGCCTTGCGTACTGGATCAACGCGGCGACCTTCCTCGTCTCCGCGACGCTGATCGCGCGCATCCCCGGGCGGCTCCTGCAGTCGGCCGCCGCGCTCAGCAAGGGGCACTGGCAGGACCTTGCGGACGGCTTCCGGCTCGTCCGCGGCTCGCGCGCGCTCCTCACCGTGCTGATCGCCTGGACGATCGCGATGCTCGGGAACGGCGCTGTCACGGTGGCGGAGGTCGTGCTGGCGAAGGTCTCCCTCCATGCGGGGGACTTCGGCTTCGGCCTCCTCTTCTCGAGCGCGGGCCTCGGTCTCGTGCTCGGCAGCTTCGCCACGGGCTCCCTGATCCGGAACTACCAGATGGGCTCCTTCTACGGGCTCGCGCTCGCCCTGATGGCGTTCGGCGTCGGCGCGGCCGCCGCCGCGCCGAGCGTCTGGGTGGCGGCCGCGGCGCTCGTCCTCTTCGGCTTCGGGAACGGCGGTGCCGGCGTCTGCAACTCGCTGCTCGTGCAGCGGGGTGCGCCGGACGCCCTGCGCGGGCGCGCCTTCACGCTGATCATGAGTGCGAACTACGCCGTGCTCGGCGGCGGCATGGCTCTGGCCGGCGGGCTGACCGACGTCTTCGGCGCCCGCTGGGTGTGGGCGGGCGCGTCCGTCTCCTACGTGCTCGCCGCCTGCGCCGGCTTCGCGCTCGGCCGGGGGATCCGGCCGCTGGAGGACACCCGCCGGGCCGACGCGGCCGAGCTGGCGACGACGCCGGCCGCGGCCCGCGCGACGCCGAAGGCTCCCGCGGCCTAGTGTCGAGACGCAAGGAGTGGACCACCGACGCGCTCGCCGCGGGAGTGCGGAGCGCCGACAGACGGGCGCTCGCGCGCGCGATCACGCTGGTCGAGAACTCGGACCCGCGTGCGTACGAGCTGGTTCGCGACCTCTACCCCGAGACCGGACGCGCCTACGCGGTCGGCGTCACCGGGCCGCCGGGCGTCGGCAAGTCGACCCTGATCAGCAGCCTGATCCGACACGTGCGCGCCGAGGGCCGCACCGTCGGCGTGATCTCGGTCGACCCCTCCAGCCCGTTTACGCAGGGCGCCCTCCTCGGCGACCGCATCCGGCTTGCCGATCACTTCCTCGACCCCGGCGTCTTCATCCGCTCGATGGGCACGCGCGGCCATCTCGGCGGCCTGGCCGAGCCGGCGCTCCAGGCGCTGCTCGTGCTGGACGCGGCCGGGAAGGACGTGATCTTCCTGGAGACGGTGGGGGCGGGCCAGAGCGAGGTCGAGGTGATCGGGATCGCCGATACGGTGCTGCTCGTGCTGATGCCCGGCTCGGGGGACTCCGTGCAGGCGCTCAAGGCGGGCATCATGGAGATACCCGACGTGATCGCGATCAACAAGCTCGACCACCCGGCCGCGAAGACGATGCTGAACGAGGTGCGCTCGATCCTCTCGCTCGATCGCGACCGCGGCTGGCGGCCGCCCATCGTCCTCACCGAGGCGCTGCGGGGCGAGACCGTGCCCGAGCTGTGGGCCCGGGTCGAGGAGCACCGCGCGCACCTCGAGTCCGAGGGGCTGCTCGAGGAGCGCCGGCGCAAGAACCTCGCCGCGGAGGTCTTCGCGGTCGCGTCGGCGCGGGCGAAGGCCCACCTGGAGGCCGCCGTCGCCGACGATCCGGAGCTGCGGCGGCTGCTCGACGAGGTGCAGCGGCGGGAGCTCGACCCCCTCTCCGCCGTGCGCGAGATCATGGAGAAGGTGTTCAGGATTGGCGACGAGGACGGCTCCGACCCTCGCTGACATCGAGTCCGCGCGCGGCCGGATCGACGGCATCGCGCGCGTGACCCCGGTGTTCGGCTCGGAGACCCTCTCGCGGCTCGTCGGCCGGGAAGTGCGGCTGAAGGCGGAGAATCTCCAGCGCACCGGCTCGTTCAAGATTCGCGGAGCGGTCAACAAGCTCGCGACGCTGACCGAGTCGGAGCGGACGGCGGGCGTCGTCGCGGCTAGCGCCGGCAACCACGGGCAGGCAGTCGCCTGGGCGGCGCGTGAGGCGGGTGTGCGGGCGACCGTCTTCATGCCCCAGGACTCGCCGATGGCGAAGGTCGACGCGACGCGGACCTACGGCGCCGTCGTCGAGCTCGTCGGAGCCGGTTTCGAGGAGGCGCTCGTCGCCGCACGCGAGCTCGTCGACTCCTCCGGGGCGACCTTCGTCCACGCCTTCGAGGACGAGCTCGTGATCGCGGGACAGGGGACGATCGGGCTCGAGCTGGCCGAGCAGCTTCCGAGCCTCGAGACCGTGGTGATTCCCGTCGGCGGCGGCGGGCTCGCCTCGGGCGTCTCGCTCGCCCTGCGGGCGCTCCGCCCCGAGCTGCGGCTCGTCGGCGTCCAGGCCGCCGCCTGCTCGCCGCTCGCCGGCGGCGACGCCCCCGGTTTCACGATCGCGGAGGGGATCGCCGTGAAGGAGCCCGGCGAGCTGACGTCGTCGATCCTGCGCGAGCGGCTCGACGACGTGGTGACCGTGACGGACGAGGAGATCAGCCATGCCATCGTGCTGCTCCTCGAGCGCACGAAGCTCTTGGTCGAGGGGGCGGGCGCGGCCGCGCTCGCAGCGGTGCTGGTGGGGCGCGTTCCGGGCGACGGGCCGGTGGCGGCCGTCCTCTCGGGCGGGAACATCGACGCGACGCTTCTCATCTCGGTGATGCGGCACGGCCTCACCCGCGCCGGCCGCTACCTCGTCCTCCGCACGCGCGTCCCCGACCGGCCCGGAGAGCTGATCAAGCTACTGACCCTCGTCGCGGAGGAGCGCGCGAGCGTCGTGTCGGTGGAGCACCACCGCGAGGGCATGGCGGTCTCGGTGGCGGAGACCGAGGTGGAGCTCACGCTCGCGACGCGCGACGACGAGCATTGCGCGGCGCTCCTCGAGACGATGCGCGGCTGGGGCTACCCGGTCGAGCGGCTCAGGTAGGCCGGCGGGCCACGAGGGAGGCGGCGCTCGCCGTGCGCAGCTACGAGCCGCAGCGGCGGAACTCGACCGTCCGGTTCCCCCGCGCCCGCCAGGCCTCGATGCCGCCCCGGAGCACGGGCCTCGCCTCGACGCCCCCCGCCGCGAGCACGCTCGCGGCGATCGCGGCCCGGGGGCCGCTCTCGCAGATGGTGACGACGGGCGGGCCGTCGCGCAGCTCGTCCGCGCACGCGCGCACGAGGCGGTACGGGATGTGCCGGCTGCCGGCGATGTAGCCGCCGTCTCGCTCCTCGACCTCACGCACGTCGATCACCCGCACGGAGCCCTCCGAGAGCAGCGACTCGAGCTCGTCGAGGTCGACGGGGCGGACCCGCTCGGGCGTCGCCGGGCTCTCGACGTAGCCCGCGAGCTCGAGGAAGCCGACCGCCCGGAGTCCC
>JBBSIG010000243.1:0-3502 GCA_038232215.1 Gaiellales bacterium
GAGCGAGATGTAGACGTCCTCGAGCGTCGGGCGCCGTACCTCGAGCCCCTCGAGCTCTCGCCCCGCCGCGAGCGCCTCTCCGGTCAGCTCGTGGAGCGCCCGCGTGGGCGCGGCGGTCCGCAGCACGATCCGCTCGCCGTCACGGCGGTAGCTGATCTCCGCCTCGAGCGATCCGCCGGTCAGCTCCGTCGGCGTGCCGAGGGTCAGGATTCGGCCCTCGCGCAGGACGGCGACGCGGTCGGCGAGCTGCTGCGCCTCGTCCAGGTAGTGCGTCGTCAGGAGCACCGTCTTCCCGAGCGCGCGCAGGGAGAGGATCATCTCCCACGCCGCACGCCGCGCTGCCGGGTCGAATCCCGTCGTCGGCTCGTCGAGGAAGACGAGCTCCGGGTCGCCGACGAGCGCGAGGCCGAGGTCGAGCCGGCGCTTCTGCCCGCCCGAGAGCGTGCGCACGGCGGCGTCGCGCTTCTCGTCGAGCCCGACGAGGCGGATCACCTCGTCGACGTCGCGCGGTCGCCTGTAGTAGCCGGCGAAGATCCGGTGCGTCTCCGCCACCGTGAGGGTCGGGTACATCTGCGCCTGCTGCAGCACGACCCCGATCCGCTCGCGGAAGGCGCGCTCGCCCCGCTCGGGGTCGTGGCCGAGCACCTCCACCTTGCCGCCGTCGCGCGGCCGGTAGCCCTCCAGGATCTCGACGGTGGTCGTCTTGCCGGCCCCGTTCGGGCCGAGCAGGCCGAAGACCTCGCCGGGGGCGATCTCGAAGCTGATTCCCCGCACGGCCTCGTAGGAGCCGTACGACTTGCGCAGGTCGGAGACCGCGATCGCCGGATCGATGGGGCTACCTCGCCGCAGCCGCTGCGGGCGCCGCCGAGGACACCGGCGCGGAACGTCTCACGCGGGCAGGTCGATGACGACCATGCCGGCGGGCGGGAAGGACGGCTCGGGCCCGCCGGTCAGCTCGGCCGCGATCCGGCCGCAGTCCGGCTGGTGCCCGACGACGACGATGCGCTCGCCGCGACCGACGACCGCCTCGCGCACGTGGTCGCTGCTCGTCCCCGGCGAGAGCCGCTCGTCGGCGGAGGCCTCGCAGCCGGCCGCGCGCGCGATGGCGGCGCCCGTCTCACGCGCGCGGAGGAGCGGGCTCGTGACGACCGCGTCCGGGCCGGGCTGCTCCCCGGCCAGCCGCTCGCCGAGCGCCCGGGCGTCGTCCCGGCCGGAGGGCGTCAGCGCGCGGAGCTCGTCGGGCTCGCCCGGGGCCGACTCCGCGTGACGGACGAGATACAGCCGCATCCGGGCAGGATAACGAGGCGCCGCCGGGCGACAGCAGGTGCGACGGCTGTCCCGGGTTCTAGAGCGGCGGAGGCGTGGTCGTGGCGCGCACCGGGGTAGCCGAGCCGCTCGTGAACCGAAGCCAGCCGCCGAAGGCGATCACGAGCGCGAGCAGCAGGCCGATCCACGCCGGCCAGTGCCGGAACTCGTTGTCCGCCAGGAACTTGATCACCGTGAAGACGAAGACGGCCCCGGCGAGCGCCGCGCTGATGAGGGCGGCGGGCAGGTCCTTTCCGAGCTCGATCCCGGCGAGCTGTATGCCCTCCCAGGCGAGTAGGGCGATCACGAGCAGACCGACGATGATGCCCACCCCGTGCCAGCCCGAGCGCCCGTTCGACGCATCGATGCCGCCGAAGCTGATGCTGACCTCCTGCCAGGAGAGGAAGAGGTCGATGAAGAGAAGGAGCCCCGCCCCCAGGAGCACTTTCGTCGCGGTGCCGAGCTCGGACAGGTTCATGAATGCTCCTCTTCTGCGGGACGGTTTGACGACTCTCTCCCTGTGAATGTACTGCGGCTGGCGGACGGCTGTCCAGCCCCCGGGAAGGTAGAGTCGGAGACGACGGGCGATGGGGCTCGCCCTGAACCGCCGACACGGCTGATGGCTCCTACGGAACAGGGAGTCTCGCCATGCCCGTCTTCGTCGCAGTGGCTCTCGGAGGCGCGCTCGGAGCGCTGACCCGGTACGGAGTCGATCATGCGGTCGAGCGGCGAGCCTCCGGGCTCTTCCCGTGGAGCACGCTCGTCGTGAACGCGAGCGGCTGCCTCGTCGTCGGGCTCCTGATCGGCGCGCTCGTCGACCGCCACCACGCGCCGGCGTGGGTTCGTGCCGCCCTCGTGGTCGGCTTCTGCGGCGCGTACACGACCTTCTCGACCTTCGCGCAGGAGACGCTCGACCTCGCCGAGGCGCGGGACTACGTCGTCGCCGTCGCCAACGTCTCGGCGAGTGTCACGCTCGGGATGGCCGCCGTCCTCGTGGGGAACGCTCTGGGCAAGCTCTTGTGAGCGGCGCGCCCGAGTAGAGTCGGATTCGATGGGGCGCTTCCGCTACGTCGTCGTGGACGTCTTCACGGACAAAGCGCTCGCGGGCAACCAGCTAGCCGTCTTCACAGATGCGCGCGAGATCCCGGAGGCGATGCTGCAGCCGCTCGCGCGCGAGATGGCGTTCTCGGAGACGGTGTTCGTGTACACGGCTTCCGCGGACGCCGGGGCGCACGCGCGGATTCGCATCTTCACCCCGGTGAGCGAGCTGCCGTTCGCCGGGCATCCCGTGCTCGGAACGGCCTTCGTCCTGGCGGCGCCGCTCCAGCTGGGGGAGATCAGACTCGAGCTCCCGGTGGGAGTCGTGCCCGTCGCGCTCGAGCGGGAGGGCGCCCGCATCGTCTTCGGACGGATGCAGCAGCCGGTGCCGGGCTGGCGCCCGTACGAGCGCGAGGCCGAGCTGCTCGAGGCGATCGGCGTCGAGCGCTCGGGCTTGCCCGTCGAGTGGTACGACCTCGGCCCGACCCACGTGTACGTCGAGCTTCCGAGCGAGGAGGCCGTCGCCGCGCTCGCGCCCGACCTCGCCGCGCTGGCCCGTCTGCACGTCGGCGTCAACTGCTTCGCAGGCTCCGGCTCGCGCTGGAAGACCCGGATGTTCGCGCCGGCCGACGGCGTGGCCGAGGATCCGGCCACCGGCTCGGCGGCCGGCCCGCTCGCGGTGCACCTCGCGCGGCACGGACGCATCGCCTTCGGCGAGGAGATCGAGATCTCCCAGGGCGCCGAGATCGGCCGCCCGTCGACGCTCTACGCCCGGGTCGAGGGGACGGCCGAGCGGATCGAGCGCGTCGAGGTCGGCGGCTCGGCGGTCGTCGTCGCGCGCGGCGAGTTCAGGCTTCCGTGAGCGCGATCGCCTCGATCTCGGGCAGCTCCGGAGCGAGGGCGCGCCAGAAGCGGCCGCCGTCCTCGGAGAGATAGAGGCGGTTCCGCGCGGCGAAGAGGACGAGGTCCGGATGGTCGGCGGCAAGCGCGACCGCCCGCCCGGCGGGCAGGCCGCCTCCCGCCTCCCGCCAGGTGCGCCCGGCGTCGTGGGAGACTGCGAGCGGCGGCCGGCGGTCGAGGAGCGCGACCACCGTGGAGCCGGCGGCGACGGCCGCCACGAGTCGGGGAAGCTCGACGTGAGCCTCCTCTGCGGGTGGAA
>JBBSIG010000244.1:0-3429 GCA_038232215.1 Gaiellales bacterium
ACATGAGCGGCTCGGCTCCCCCATCGTGGTTCTGACGAGGCTGCAGGACTCGCGCCTGGTGGCGCTACGGCCCACACGCTTGCTCCCTCCAAAGAGGCTCTCGACGCCCCGCTCAGCCCGCCGCCTCTCAACGACGAGCCGAGGCCTGCTACCGGGCTCTCCGGCGATTACCCGGACGGGATTCACACCCGCTGGCCTGACCCAGCTTTCAGGACGCACCATGATCTGAGCGTACGACCGCGCGGTGATGCTCGGGTTCGAAGATGGTGAAGATTCCCCGCAAACGGAGCGTTATGATCGCCTCGATGGTTGCGGCAGCCATCGTCGGGCTCGTGCTCGCGGCTCTTCCGTCGTCTCCGACTCCCTACGCGGAGCGGGTTGGCGTGTCGTCTCACGTGGTCCGACTGCCGGCGGCGGAGGGCTACCGCTACCTCGAGCGCGCGCGCCGGGGCGGAATCCGCTGGGTTCGCGAGGACTTCGACTGGCGCGCTCTGGAGCCGCGGCCGGGTCGCTACGACTGGCGCCGCACCGACGCGTTGATGCGCTCGACCGCCCGACTTCGGATCAAGGTCCTGGCCGTCGTCCTGCACTCGCCGAGATGGGCGTCCGGTCAGGAGGACTACGACTACCCGCCGCGCGATCCGGCCACCTACGCGCGGTTCGTGAAGGCGGTCGCAAATCGATACGGCGCCAAGGGAGCGTTCTGGCGAGCGCAGCGCGCGCTGCGGCCGGAGCCGCTCGCGGCGATCGAGATCTGGAACGAGCCGTGGTCGTACGTCGCGTGGCGTCCCGAGCCGGACGTCGTCCGCTACGCGGCCCTCGCGAAGCGTGCGAGCGCGGCGATCAAGTCCGTGCATCCCGAGCTGGACGTCCTCGTCTCGGGAGACCTGCACCTGCAGTACGCCGACGGGCGCGACTACGGGGTCGCCTCGGGCCGCGACGATCGCTGGGAGGTCGGCTTTCTCGCGCAGCTCCTCCGGCAGGACTTCGGAGACGCGAACGTCGACGGCTACAGCGTCCATCCGTACGCCGGGTCGCACGGCCCCTACGAGGACGCGCTACCCGCGTACGTCGACGCGCGCGACGGGCAGCAGTGGCTCTACCGCCAGGTGACGCTGATCCGCGACATGCTGAAGGCGGCCGGCAAGCCGAAGCCGCTCTGGTCGACCGAGGTCGGCTGGTCGACCGGGATCCCTCCCGGCCAGGGGACGGCGCAGGAGACCACGGAGGCGAAGCAGGCGGAGTACCTGCGAGGAGCGCTCAGGCGCGCCGTGGTCGAGTGGCGATCGTTCGTCGCCCGCAGCTTCGTCTACGTCTGGGAGAAGCCGCGGGGAAACAGCTGGTTCGAGGGCTACAACCTCCTGCGTCCCGACGGCACGGCCAAGCCCGCCTGGCGGGCGGTCAAGCGGCTGATCGCGACCGGGACGTAAGCGGGAGCTCGGACCCGAGCGCCGCCCGGAAGCGACTGTCGAGGCTCTCGGGATGAGGCCAGGCGACGCTCTCGACGACCGGCAGTCGAGCCTGCTCTCGCCGCTGCGCCTGCCTCGACCACTCGTGACAGACCGGGCAGAGCGGAGCCCAGCGCCCGTCGATCGTCTCACGACGACACTCCTCACAGCGAAACGGGCGACTCGACCGCACGCCGAGATGGTGACGACTCAGTCGGACGGACGCCGCGAGCGCGGGTCGAACTCCTCGGCTAGCTGCCTCGCGGCGCCGCGCTTCTCGACCACGGCGTACCGGCTCCCGAGCTCGACGATCCGTTCGACCTCCGGCTCCTCGTGACCGGGAGCGACGAGAAAGCGCGCCGGATGCTCCCGAACCGCCTCGTACTCCTCGCGGGTGAGGACGAGACGCTCGACGCACGCCGCGTCGCCACACTCGCAGACGAAGTCGAGCTCGCTCGGGTCGGTCGAGCGCCAGGCGCCCTCGGCGATCCGCTCGTTGACCTCGCGGAAGAGGCTCTCGTTCGCCGGCGGGCGGCCCTCGCGTCCGTTCGGCACGGCGGCACCCTCACCCTTCCGGCGGTCCCGAGTCAAGCGCGTCTAGCGGCGGCGACGGCCTCCTCGCCTGCGGCCGGCGACCGGGCCTCGCTCGACCGTGCGCACGGGCTCGCCGCTCGCGCCCTCGTCGAGAGAGAGGTCGAGCTCGCTCTCCCACGGATCGGGAGGCTGCTCCGCCGGTGCCTCGGCCTGCGAGTCGCGCGCGAGCACGCGCACGTGTCGCGGAGGGTCGACCTCGGGCGGCAGGACCTGCTCGGTCTCCTCCCGCGCACGCTGCCAGAACCGCCGACGGCGCTCGGGGCCGACCGCGTCCTCCGGCTCGGGGACGAGCGCCTCGTCCCGGTCGGAAACCACCCTCTCAGGCTCGGCCGGGACCGGTGGAGCGGCCCGGTCCTCGGGCGCTTCCGCCGGCTCCGGCTCCTCCTCCCGGAAGGCCTCCTGCGCGGGCAACTCGGCCCAGGGCGCCGGGACGGGCGCCGCCTCGGCCGGAGCCTCCGCCGACTCCGCTACGAGACCGACGCCCGGCTCGTCGGGAGCATCCCGCCTCGACCGCTGCCAGAAGCGGCGGCGTTCCCGGATCGGCTCCGGCTCGGATTCCGCTTCCGCCTCGGGTTCCGCGGGCTCGGCTGAGGAGGGATCCTCAGGAGCCTCCTCGACCGCGAGCGGCCCGGGCTCGGCGACGGCATCCGCGATCGGTACGAGGGCCTCGGCCGCCTCGAGAGGCGCCTCCACGTCGGCCGCGACTGCGGCGGGCTCGGCGACCTCGGCGGATTCACCCGCCGAAGCCTCGGCCCCGAGAGAGCGCGCGGGCCAAGCCGCGGCCGGCTCGTCCTCGGCCGAAGCGGCCTCCGGCTCCTCGAGCGCGGGCTGCTCCCCAGCGACCGTGACGGGGAGCGCCGCCGCCGCCTCGACGGGCCGGCGGCGCCAGAAGCGCGGGCGTGCCGCCGGCGGCTCGACCGACACCGCCTCGTCGAGCTCGCCGGCCTGCTGCTCGCCGCTTTCGGCCACGGACTCGATCTCGGCGTCGGGCTCGCGCACGAGGACCTCCTCGAGCGGCTGCTGCGAGGCGTCCGCGACGGGCTCGGCCTCCTCCTCGGCGCGTGCTGCGCCGGCGCCCTCCGACGACGAGGGGGGAGGCTCTCGCTCCGCCTCCGCAAATGCTCCTGCGACGGTCATTCCGCCGACGGCTTCGTCTCTCGCCGCTTGCTCCGGGCTGGCCGCCGGGCTCCACCCGGCCGCAGCCGACGCAGGCTCCGGCTCCGGCTCCGGGGCGATCGTCGCCACCGCCGGCCTCGCTGCGGGGGCGAAAGTCGAGGCGCGCTCGCGCGAGGCGACGAGCTCCACGAGGAAGACGATCGCCCAGGCCAGCACCATCACGAGCACGACCGTGCGGGTCGAGAAGGACGCGAGCGCGAGCGCCACGGCG
>JBBSIG010000245.1:0-3420 GCA_038232215.1 Gaiellales bacterium
AAGAGCTGTCCCTTGTCGTCGCAGACCCCGCGAGCGTACAGGAGCCCGTCCCGCACCGTCGGCTCGAACGGCGGGCTGTCCCAGAGCTCGAGCGGCGCCGGCGGTTGGACGTCGAAGTGCCCGTACACCAGGACCGTCGGAGCGGTGGCTGCGTCGCTCGAGGCGCGCACCTCCCCGATCGCGAGCGGCTGCCCGTGCCAGTCCACGACACGTGCGTCGCCGCCCGCGCGGCGGACCCGCTCGCAGACCCACTCGCCGGCTCGCAGGACGTCGTCGCGGTGCGCCGGGTCGGCGCTCACGCTCGGGATGCGCAGGAACTCCGAGAGCTCCGCGAGCAGTTCGGGGTCCATCGCGCGAGTGTAAGGCCCGTGTCTGGGCACGGGAGGGCCTCGGAATTCCACGTAAACGACGCGCCTCGCACGAATCGCCCCCGCGTAGCGCCACGTGTGAGAGTGCAACATGAACTGGCTCCTGTACGGCGAGTTCGTCGGCTTCGCCGTGATCCTGACCCTGATCCCCGGCCCAAACTTCGCCGTGACCGTCAGGAACGCGCTCGTCGGCGGGCGCCGGCGCGGCCGCGCGACCGCGCTCGGCATCTCCGCCAGCAACGCCTGCCAAGGAACAGCGTCAGCGGCGGGACTCGGCGCGCTGATCGTCCATTCCCAGCCCGTCTTCGAGACCATCCGCTGGTGCGGCGTCGCCTATCTCATCTACCTCGCGACGCAGGCGCTGCGTAGCGCCCGGCGTCCGCGCGAGCTCGACGCAGCAACGGGCCTCGCCCTGACCGCGTTCGCAACGAAGCTCGCGGTAGAGCACGCCTAGGCGACGTCGCGCAGCGTCTGCGCGTCGGCGAGCGCGCGCAGCTTCTTCAGGCTCTGATTCTCGATCTGACGGATCCGCTCCCGCGTGACGTTGAAGGCACGTCCCACCTCGTCGAGCGTGCACGGCGGGCGCCCGCCGAGCCCGTAGCGCAGCTCGAGCACCCGGCGCTCCCGCGAGGAGAGCGCCCCGAGCGCCTTCGTGAGCGCCTGGTTGCGCAGGGTGATCCCGGCTGCCTCGTCGGGCAGAGGAACGCTGTCGTCCGTAAGGAAGTGCCCGAACTCCGACTCGTCGTCGTCGCCGACCGGCTTCTCGAGCGAGACGGGCGTCTGCGCGCTGCGGCGGATCCCGTCCACCTCATCGGTCGACAGGTCGAGGTCGCGCGCGATCTCGCTCGCCGTCGGCTCACGCCCGAGCTCGGCGCGAAGCTTCCGCTCCGAGCGTACGATCTTGTTCAGCTTCTCGACGACGTGGACGGGCATGCGAATCGTCCTGGCCTTGTCGGCGAGCGCGCGGGCGACCGCCTGGCGGATCCACCACGTCGCGTAGGTGGAGAACTTGAAGCCCTTCCGGTAGTCGAACTTCTCGACGGCGCGGACGAGACCGATCGTCCCCTCCTGGATCAGGTCGAGGAAGGGAAGCCCCTGATTGCGGTAGCGCTTTGCGATCGACACGACGAGCCGCAGGTTCGCCTCGACCATGGCCTGCCTGCCCCGCTCGTCGCCTCGCTCGATCCGCTTCGCGAGCTCGACCTCCTGCGCGGCCGTCAGCAGCTCGACCCGGCCGATGTCCTTCAGGAAGAGCTGGAGGGCGTCGGTGGAGATCTCCTTCGGCTCGACCGCGGAGCCAGGGCCGTCGTCCGCATCCTGCACGACGTCGATCTGCAGCTCCTCGAGCGCGTGGAGGACCTCCTCGAGCTGCGACGCGTCGAGATCGAGCTCCTCGAGCGCGAGCGCCAGCTCGTCGCCGTTCATGGACCGGTTCTGCCGGACGGCGTCGAGCAGCCCTCTCGCCTCGTCGCTGTCGAGTAGGTCGGCCACGGCTCGCCCTTCGGCACCCTCCGGTGCGCTCATCGGATCCCCCTCAGGTTCCGAATCTCACTGTATCCGCCCATCCGAGGCGCCGTCCACCCGCCGTGTTGCCGGGCGTGGAACTGTGCCACGGGCGAGCGAGGGCCGCCATGGGCCGAACGGCCCATCTTTCCGGTCAGCGAGTCCCAGACCCCTTCAGCGCCAGCAGGAAGCGATTCGCCTCCCGGCCGAGCGGCGAGCCGGGGGCCTCGGCGCGGGCGAGGCGGAGCTGCCGGGTCGCCTCGGCCGGGCGGCGGAGCCAGAAGAGCGTCAGGCCGAGATGGAAGCGAACGGTGGGCGCGTCTGGAAAGCGCCGCGTGAGCGGTCCCAGCCGGCCGAAGGCACGACTCGGATCGGCCTTCGTGAACCGCCCGACGGCGGCCGCGACCTGGGCCTCCGCGTCGTTCGGCGCCTCGGCCGCCGCGCGTGCGAACAGACGCTCGGCAGAGACCGAGCGCCCGAGGCGCTGCTGCGCGACGCCGTAGAGAAGACGGTCGGTCGGCCCGCCGGTCGCCGCCCGGCTCGCGAGAGCGCGGAGCTGCGCTGCCGGCGGAAGTCGCGCGAGCTCCGCCGGCGGGGCGACGCCCGGTACGAAGATTGGCCGCCCGGGCGGGAGAGCGGGGAAGAGGAAATCCTCGGCGCGGAGCGCGGAGGCCGTATCGGGTTGAGCCTGCAGCGCGCTCCGCCAGGCGGTCACCGCCTGCTCGCTGCGACCGGACCAGAAGAGCGCGAGTCCCTCGTGGAGCCGGACGAGCGCGCTCCTGGGATGCTCCCGCGCGATCTTTGCGATCTCGTCGAGCCCGTCGGGCCACGCCGCGAACGCCGAGCCGACCAGCGCCTGCAGCGAGCGATAGCGGCCGAAGACGCGCCCGGCCTCCGCACGGCGCCCGCGCGCGTAGAGGCCCTCCGCCCGCCGGAGCGCCGTCGCCTCCCGGTCTGCGCGGACGCCGAGGTCGAGCACGAGCGGGGGCGCACCGGGGCGGGGCTTCGGCCGGGGTGGGTGGTCGGCGGTCAGCGACGCGACGCCCGCCGCCACCGTCGCCGCGAGAACGGCGACGACGGCTACGAGAGTCGTCACACGCGCGCGCGGCTGCACGCGCTCGACGATAGCCGCCTGCGCCTAGCTATACTTTTGAAACCAATGGCCACGTACCGGGAGTTGCTGCAGCGGGTGAAGGGCGAGATCGACGAGGTCGACGCCTCCCGCGCCCACGAGCTGCTCGACGGAGCAGACGCTCCGCTCTTCCTCGACGTCCGCGAGCGCGACGAGTGGGAGGAGGGCCACATCCCGGGCGCCGTCCTCGTCCCGCGCGGCACGCTCGAGTCGAGCATCGCGAAGGCGGCTCCCGACCCGGACCGGCCGCTGATCGTCTATTGCGCGGGCGGCTCTCGCTCGGCGTTCGCCGCGAAGACACTCGGAGAGCTCGGCTACTCGGACGTCGTCTCCCTCGCGGGCGGCTACACGGACTGGAAGCGCAACGGGTTCCCGACGAAGCTGCCGACCTCGCTCGATCCCGCGAAGCGCGCCCGC
>JBBSIG010000246.1:0-3401 GCA_038232215.1 Gaiellales bacterium
AACGCTAACACGCTCCCTCGGCGGGTCCCCACGCTCGTTCGTTCGCCTCGTCGCTCGCTTCGGTTTGAGCGGAGAGGCTGAACCGCTCGCGCATGGGGCGCGAATGGGGGGCGCAGAGACGGCGGCCACCGATTACACTCAACCCGTTACGACGGCCCCCTGAGTTCCCCGACCCGGCCGTCCGAAAGGAGCAGGCAAGCAATGCGAAAGGCCGCACTCATTCTCCTGGCCCTGGCCGGGATGCTGGTCCTCGCCGCCTCGGTGGGCAGGTTCGCGCCGAGCGCGGGCAAGGCTTCCAGCCACAGGGAGGCGCCGCTGATCTCGGAGGATCCGACGGCGGACAACACGGATCTGTACGCGTTCCGGTCGCCCAACAAGCCGGACACGGTCACGATCATCTCCAACTGGATCCCGCTCGAGGATCCGGCCGCCGGGCCGAACTACTTCCGGTTCTCGACGAACGCCCGCTACCACATCTTCATCGACACGAACGGCGACGCCGTCCCGGACGTGATCTACAGGTACACGTTCACGAACGGCCCGAACGTCGCGTTCCTCGGCAACACCCAGCAGGCGTACACCGTTACGAAGATCACGAGCAGCGGAACGACCGTGGTGGGCTCCGGCCTGCTCACGCCGCCGAACAACATCGGCCCTCGCTCGACCCCGAACTACCGGAAGTTCGTCACCGACCAGGATCACCTGCTCTCGGACGGCGCTCTGACGTTCGCCGGTCAGCGCGACGACCCGTTCTTCTTCGACAGCGGCGCGACCTTCGACCTGGTGGGGATCCGCGTCGGCACCGGGGCGACGGGCGGCGGCAAGGACTTCCTCGCCGGCTACGCCGTGCACTCGATCGTGCTGCAGATCCCGATCCCGCAGCTCGACAACGGCGGCAACCACACGATCGGGATCTACGCGAACACAGAGCGGCCGAGCCCGACGAGCCCGACCGGCTTCGCGCAGGTCTCGCGGATCGGCAACCCGCTCATCAACGAGCTGTTCATCCCGACCGACCTGAAGGACAAGTGGAACGCCTCCCGGCCGAAGGACGACGCCCAGTTCGCGCAGTTCGTCACCACGCCGCTTCTGGCGGCCCTCCTGAACAAGCTCTACCCGCAGTTCGGGCCGTTCCAGGAGACGAACCGCACCGACCTCGTGGCGGTCACCTCGACCGGCGTCCCGGGCCTGAACTTCACCGGTCCGACCGTGGCTGACCAACTCAGGCTGAACATGTCGATTCCGGTCACGGCCACCCCGAACCGGATGGGCGTCATCGGTGGCGACCTGCAGGGCTACCCGAACGGCCGGCGGCTCGCTGACGACGTGATCGACATCAGCGAGCGGGTCGTCGCGGGCGAGCTGCTCGGGAAGAAGGTCCCGCTCGGCGACGGCGTCGACGCGGACAACAAGCCGACCCTCTCCATCTTCCCGTATGCGGCAGACCCGGAGAGCGGCTTCGACAACACGAAGGGCGTCACCTTCCCGACGCACACGCTGACGAGCATCCTGTAGCTCGATCACAGGGAGAGAGCAGGCCCGCACCGGCGGGCCTGCTCTCCCGCTCGAACCGGAGGATCAGTTGACTCGGACGCGCATCGGGATCGCAGTCGCGGCGGTAGCCCTCGTGGGCGGTGCCTCGCTCTTCGGCGGGATCATGCGGGGCTCGTCCTCGGCGGGCGTTCAGGCACGAGGGCCGCGGGTGGAGCCGGAACGGCTGCAGTCGGGCTTCTCGACTGGCGACACCGCCAGTCTCATCCGCGCCTACCAGGCAGGGCTGCAGGCGGACCCGAAGGACGCGAAGGGCTACGGCCTCCTCGGGCTCGCGTACCAGCAGCGGGCGCGGGAGACGGGCGACCCGACGTACTACACGAAGTCGGAGGGCGTGCTCCGCCGCGCGCTCGCGCTCGCTCCGAACGATCTGATCGCCACCGTCGGGCTCGGCTCGCTCGCGCTCTCGCGCCACCGCTTCGGAGAGGCGCTCGAGCTGGGCCGGGAGGCACGGAAGATCTCTCCGGGCATGGCGCGCACGTACGGGGTCACCGGCGACGCGCTCGTCGAGCTCGGCCGGTATCCCGAGGCGTTCGACGCCTTCCGGCGGATGATCACGCTGAAGCCGAGCCTCGCGTCGTACGCGCGCTGGTCCTACCGGTCCGAGCTGACCGGTCACCGGCCCGCCGCGATCAAATGGATGGGCTACGCGCTCGAGACGGCGCAGGGGCAACCGGAGGCGCTCGCCTGGACGAACGTGCAGCTCGGCAAGCTCTACTGGGCGGCAGGGCGGCTGGAGCCGGCGGAGCGCCTCTTCCGCGCCTCGCTCGCCGCGTTCCCGGGCTACGTCTACGGCTACGACGCGCTCGCGCAGGTCGAGGCGGCCCGCGGGAACCTCCGCCGGGCGATCCAGCTCGAGTCGCGTGCGGCCGACTCGATCCCCCAGCCCCAGTTCGTCTCCACGCTCGGCGACCTCTACCGGGCGAGGGGCCAGAAGCGGCTCGCGGCCGAGCGGTATGCCACCGTCGGAGTGATCCGTCGCCTGCTCGAGGCGAACGGCGTCAAGACCGACCTCGAGACGGCGCTCTTCAACGTGGATCACGGCATCGAGCCCGCCCGCACGCTCGCGCTCGCGCGGCTCGCGCAGCGGGAGCGCCCCTCGATCGACGGCGACGACGTCCTCGCGTGGGCGCTCGCCCGGACCGGACGTTGCGAGGAGGCCCTGGGCTACTCCAAGCGGGCGCTCCGGCTCGGTACGCTCGACGCCCTGAAGATGTTTCACCGCGGCATGATCGAGCGCTGCCTCGGCCGCCGAGTCGCCTCGGACGCCTGGTTGCGGCGGGCGCTGGCGCTCAACCCGCACTTCTCGATCCTGTGGGCGCCGGTCGCACGAAGGGCGCTTGGGTGAAGCGGCTGCTGGTCGTACTGCTCGCGCTTGCCGCGCTGGCCGCGCCCGCCGCCGCACTCGCTCACCCGCTCGGGAACTTCACCACGAACCGCTATAGCCGCATCGAGCTCTCGGGCAACCGCGTCTTCGTGCTCTACGTGCTCGACCTGGCGGAGATCCCGACGTACCAGGAGCGGCCGAAGGTGCGCGCGAGGGGCCGCGAGGCATATGCGGGTGACCTCGCGCGACGTCTACGCGCCAACCTGCGACTGACCGTCGACGGGGCTCCACGCGCGCTGAAGGAGCTTCGCACCTCGCGTTCCCTCGAGGGGTGGCCGGCCTGAAGACGACGCGGCTCGAGGTGGTCTACGACGCCGGCCCGGCTCGCCCGCGCGGGGCCCCGCACCGGCTGACGTACGCGGACTCCAACTTCTCGAGCCGGATCGGCTGGAAGGAGGTGGTGCTGCGGAGCGAGCGCGGCGCCGAGGCAGTCTCGAGCTCGGTCCCTGCGACGAGCGTGAGC
>JBBSIG010000247.1:0-3352 GCA_038232215.1 Gaiellales bacterium
CGAGGCTGGGAGGAGGTTGGTCACGAGCGCGGCGTGCAGGGCAACCTCGATCCGGCCGTGGTGCTCGGGCCGTGGGAACGCGTCGAGGCGGCGACCGAGGGCATCCTCGCAGCCGCGGGTGGACGCCCCGGCCATGTCTTCAACCTCGGGCACGGGGTGCTGCCCGACACGGATCCCGCGGTCCTCCGGCGTCTCGTCCAGCTCGTACACGAGCGCACGGCCGCCGAGGTGGTCGCATGACCGGCGCCGCCGTGGTTCTCATGGCCTATGGCAGTCCCGACCGCCTCGAGGACGTCCCCGCCTACTACGCCGACATCCGCGGTGGTCGCCCCATCCGACCCGAGCTGCTGGACGATCTCGTCGAGCGCTACCGGAGGCTCGGAATCGAGGACGGCTCGCCGCTGAACGCGATCACCGAGGAGACGCGCGCCGGGCTCGGGCTCGAGCTCGGCCTCCCCGTCTTCACCGGCATGCGTCACTGGACGCCGCGGATCGCGGAGGCTGCGGAGCTGGCCCTCGCGGGCGGCGCGCGGACGGTCGTCGGTCTCGTCCTCGCGCCGCACTACTCGGGCATGTCGATCGGGCGCTACCGGGCGCTGCTCGAGGAGGCGCTCGCCGGCCGCGCGGAGCTCCGTTTCGTGGAGAGCTGGGGGGCGGAGGCGGGCTTCGTGGAGCTTCTGGCTGACCGGATCAGGGGCACCGACGCGCACGTCGTGTTCACGGCGCACAGCCTGCCCGCGCGCATCCTCGACGAGGGTGACCCCTACCGGGAGCAGCTGCTCGAGACGGCGCGGCTCGTGGCCCGGGCTGCGGGCGTCGAGGACTGGTCGTTCTCGTTCCAGAGCGAGTCCTCGACCGGCGAGCCCTGGCTCGGGCCCGACATCCTCGACCATCTCCTCGCGCTCCGCGGGCGAGGCGTGGACGACGTGCTCGTGTGTCCGGTCGGCTTCGTCGCCGACCATCTCGAGATCCGCTGGGATCTCGACACTGAGGCGAAGGAGAAGGCCGCAGAGCTCGGCCTGCGCCTGGAGCGGATCGAGATGCCGAACGCCGAGCCGGCGTTCGTCGCCGTCCTGGCCGGCCTCGTGCGCCGGGCACTCGGCGAGGCGCCACCACCGTCGCTCCGGATCGGCACAGAACCGGCACACATCGCCCCTTGACACGTCACAGTGCCTGGCACCGAGACGGAAGCGTCACAGGAGACGCACGCGGGTCGCTCGGCTCCGCCTGAGGTCGCGCTACCCTCGGCTCCATGAGGCCCGGGGAGATCCGCGTCGACGACGTCTCGCGCCGCTTCCGCGTCTACCCGCAGGAGGGGCGCACGCTGAAGCAGCTCGTCATCTCCCGGGGCCGCGCGCGGGGGACGGACGTCTGGGCGCTCCGGGGCGTCTCGTTCGACGTCGAGCCGGGCAGCGCCGTCGGGCTCGTCGGCCGCAACGGCTCGGGCAAGTCGACGCTCCTGCGCATCCTCTCCGGGATCATCAAGCCGACGTCCGGCCGGGCCGAGGCCGCCGGCCGCGTGGGCTCGCTGCTCGAGCTCGGCGCGGGCTTCCACCCCGATTTCACCGGCCGCGAGAACGTCTACCTGAACGGCTCGATCCATGGGCTGAAGCGGGCGTACATTCGCGAGCAGATGGACGAGATCGTCGCCTTCTCCGGTATCGCGGACTCCGTCGAGCTCCCCGTCCGGACCTACTCGTCGGGGATGGTGATGCGGCTCGGCTTCGCGATCGCAGCCCATCTGAGCCCCGACGTCCTCCTGCTCGACGAGGTGTTCGCGGTCGGCGACGAGGCGTTCCAGCGCAAGTGCTTCGGGAAGATCTTCGAGTTCAAGCGGCGCGGCGGCACGATCGTCTTCGTCTCGCACGACGCCGCCTCGGTCGAGCGGCTGTGCGAGCGCGCCGTGCTGCTGCGGAGCGGCGCCGTGGCCTTCGACGGCCCGACGCACGAGGCGATCGTCGCCTACCACCGGCTGCTGGCCGACGAGGCCGACCCGGAGGAGCGCGGCGCCGGGCTCAGGGAGTGGGGGAGCGGGGAGGCGCGCATCGACGACGTCCGCCTGCTCGGAGCCGACGGCGAGGAGCGCAAGCAGTTCCTCTCCGGGGAACCGCTGGCCGTCCGGCTCTCGATCGTCGCGCGGCCCGGCGTCCCGGCGCCGCAGCTCCGCTACGAGCTTCGAGACGACGCGAACGTGTTGCTCGCGGCCGGTGCGTGCGCTACCGCCGAGCTCGGCTGGGGCGCGGGGCCGGGCGAGCGCGTCCTGCGCTTCGACGTCGACCAGCTGCCGCTCGCCGACGGCCGCTTCGGTCTCCGTTTCGGTCTCGCCGACGCAACCGGCGAGCACGTCTATCATCAGCTCGACGACGCTCTCACCTTCGTCGTCTACCCCTCCGGCGAGGAACGCGGCCCGCTTCGACTCGAGGGCCGCTGGTCGAGGGAGGAGATCGGGCTCGTCCAGGTAACTCCCCGACGGTGAGCTCGCGTACCTGTCCCGACTGGCCGCGCCTGATGGAGCTGGCGCCCGACCTGCAGTTCAAGCACTACACGGTCGCGGAGGCGCAGCTGCCGGCCGACGCGCTGATGCAGCTCCCGGACGTCCCGCTCGGCGCCGTCGCGATCTGCTGCGACCTCGAGCACAACGTCTTCTACGCAGAGCACACCGACCCCAAGGTGGCCGGGGCGCTCCGGGACAGCCACTGGTTCGACCTCGTCGAGTGGTCGACGAGCGGGCTCAGCGGCTTCCGCGGCTGACCGGGGCGTTCACTCGCCGACGGGCGAGGGCAGCGGTCTTCCCGCCTCGGCCGCGAGGATGTTGTCGACGAGCAGGCGCGTCATCGCCTCGCGCGTCCTCGTGGTGGCGCTGCCGAGGTGCGGAGTCAGCACGACGTTGCTCAGGCCGAGGAGCTCCGCCGGGACGCTCGGCTCGTGCGCGAAGACGTCGAGCCCGGCGGCGATCCGCCCGGCGACGAGCAGGTCGACGAGCGCCGCCTCGTCGACGAGCTCTCCGCGAGCGGTGTTCACGAGGCACGCGCCCGGTCGCAGCAGGCGGAGTCTCCGCGCGTCGAGCAGGTGCGCCGTAGCGGGCGTGAGCGGAGCGTGGAGGGTGACGAGGTCCGCCTCCGCCAGGAGGTCGTCGAGCTCCCGGTACTCGACGCCGAGCCGTCGCTCCTCGGCGCCCTCGAGCCGCGTGCGCTTCGCGTAGAGGAGGCGCAGGTCGAAGCCGCGTGCCCGCCGAGCCACGGCGCTCCCGATGCGGCCGAGCCCGACGATGCCGAGCGTCGAGCCGGTGAGCTCGGCCGAGAGGAACTCACCTGCGGCCCCGGCCTGCCACTCGCCTCGCCGGACGAGCGAG
>JBBSIG010000248.1:0-3293 GCA_038232215.1 Gaiellales bacterium
CCTCCCCGTTCGCGCGCCCACCCACGAGGAGCGCGTCGATCGGACTGCCCTCGACGACGACGTCCCTGACGTCGACGCGCTGCCCGAAGACGGCGATCCCGTAGCTCGGCACTCCGGCCGGGACGACGATGCGAAGCCCGGCGATCGAGATGTCCGTCGGAGCCGGGACGGAGGTCGAGCTGCGGTTGACGAAGAGCACGGCCGAGGCCGGGATCGGGTCGCCGTCCTCCGAGCTGAGGCGCACGGGACCGACCCCGAGCGAGCTCAGGCAGGCGCCGTCCGAGCTGATCTCGGTGCCGTCCGTGCTCACCCAGAGGCCGCGCGTCGCGTAGCAGGCGCCGTCGGGGAGCCGGGGTAGGAAGATGCGCCCGCCGCCGTCGAGCCGGCTCTGCAGCCACGCAGTGTCGTCACGCGGAGCGGCGGGCGCGGGCGCCGGCGCCGCCTGGTCGGGGGCGGCCGGAACAGCAGCCGTCGTCGCCGGCAGCGGCGGCTGCTGCGCGGTCGCCACGGGCGGCTCCTGCGCCGTTGTGGAGGCGGCGACGACCGCGCCTCCCTCTCCTCCTCTCGAGCCGAGCCCGTAGCCGACGAGGCCACCCGCGAGCGCGCTCAGCACGAGCAGGAGAGCGGCGCGCCGCCGCCGCGAGAGCCAGCCGAACGAGGCCGTGCTGCGCTTCATCCGAGACATGATCGCTGCCGCCCGTCGTGAGCCTCGCCGCAGACTTGCGCTCGTTACTTCATTTTGGATAGCTTCGCCACTCACCGCAGTCGGAAAAGGAGTGCCGATGGCCCGCTGGACGCCCGACCCGAGCTTCTATCCCTCTCCCCGGCTCGCGATGGAGGCGCCCGAGGAGAGCTACGGCTACGTGACGCTCCTCGAGCCGAGCCAGCAGTCGCGCCCGGACGCGCTCGGCGTGCTGGATCTCGACCGCCGCTCCTCCACCTACGGCTCGCTCGTCGGCACGGTCGAGATGAGCACGCCGGGCGACGAGCTGCACCACTTCGGGTGGAATGCGTGCAGCGCCGCGCTCTGCCCGTCGGCACCGCGCCCGCACGTCGAGCGCCGCTATCTCGTCGTGCCCGGCCTCGGCTCCTCGCGGATCTACATCCTGGACACGAAGCCCGACCCTCATGAGCCGAGGCTCGTGAAGACGATCGAGTCCGAGGAGCTGCGCAAGAAGACGGGGTACTCGCGCCCGCACACGACGCACTGCGGGCCGGATGCGATCTACATGTCCGCGCTCGGAGGCGCGAACGGCTCCGACGAGGGCGGCGGGCTGCTGCTCCTCGACTGCGAGTCGTTCGATCCCCTCGGCGCCTGGGAGGTCGACAAGGGGCCGCAGCGCTACGCGTACGACTTCTGGTGGCACCTGGGCTACGACACGGTGCTGACGAGCGAATGGGGAACACCCTCGCTCTTCGAGAACGGCGTCGTTCCGGAGAAGCTGCTCGCGCGCGAGTACGGGCATGCGATGCACGTGTGGGACCTCCGCAAGCGCCGCCACGTCAAGCAGCTCGAGCTCGGCGACGCCCACCAGATGGTGCTCGAGCTGCGGCCGGCCCACGACCCGCGCAGGACCTACGGCTTCGTCGGCGTCGTCGTCAGCGTCGAGGACCTGTCCGCCTCGATCTGGCTGTGGCACCAAGACGGCGGCGACTGGGCGATCCGGAAGGTGATCGAGATCCCCGCCGAGCCGGCCGAGCCCGAGCTGCTGCCGCCGCTCCTGGAGGGCTTCGGCGCGGTTCCTCCGCTCGTGACGGACATCAACCTCTCGCTCGACGACCGCTTCCTCTACGTCTCCTGCTGGGGGACGGGCGACTTCCTCCAGTACGACGTCAGCGATCCGTTCGCACCGCGGCTGACCGGCAAGATTCGGCTCGGCGGCATCGTCTCGCGCGCGGCGCATCCTTCGTCCGGGCCGCTGACGGGCGGTCCCCAGATGGTCGAGCTGAGCCGGGACGGCCGCCGCGCCTACGTCTCCAACTCGCTCTACTCGAGCTGGGACCGGCAGTTCTACCCGGCCGGCCTCGACGGCTGGATCGCCAAGCTGGACGTGAGCGCAGACGGCGGGCTCGCCCTCGATCCCGAGTTCCTCGTCACCGAGCTCGACGGCCGCCTGCCGCACCAGATCCGACTCGGGGGCGGCGACGCCTCCTCCGACTCGTACTGCTTCCCGTGAGCGAGTGGGACCTTGGCGCCGTCGCGCTGCTCGGCGTCTTCCACGGCCTCAACCCGGCCATGGGGTGGCTCTTCGCCGTCGCGATCGGCCTGCAGGAGCGTGCGCGCAAGGCGCTCCTGCTCGCCCTCGTCCCGATCGCGATCGGTCACGAGGCCTCGATCGGGGTCACCGTGCTGCTGATCGAGGAGCTGCGCGTGCTCGCCTCCGAGCAGTCGCTCCGCATCGTCGGCGCGTCACTGCTCGCGCTCCTCGCCGCCTGGCGGATCGCCCGCTCCCACCGGCATCCGCGCTGGGTAGGAATGCGACTTCGACCCGCCGAGCTGGCGCTCTGGTCCTTCCTGATGTCGAGCGCGCACGGCGCCGGGCTGATGCTGTTCCCCTTCGCCGTCGGCGCGGGATCGGACGACCGCCACGAGCTCGTCAGCGCCGGCCTCTCCGTCGCAGCCGCCGCCGCCGCCCTGCACACGCTGGCAATGGTCGCCGTCGCGGGCGCCGTCGCGCTCGTCGTCTACGACGTCGTCGGCGTCGGCATCCTGCGGCGCGGCTGGCTGAACCTCGATCGCGTCTGGGCGTATGCGCTCGTGGCGAGCGCAGCTGCGACCCTGTTCAGCGCCTGATCCGGCGGGCGGCTCGATCCGCCGGGAATCGACCCTCTCGGGCTCTAGACGTCGGCGCTCGTAGCGGCGTCCCTGAACGGGCACTTGCGCCCGTCGTGTCGAGAGGTAGGAGCAGACTTCGTCTTCTGGAGCTGCGCTGGCTTGGCGCTATCGCTCCGAGGCTTCTGCTGCGACCCCGAGCCTCCGGCAGCCGCCACGCTCACCCACAGCGCCACCGCGGCGACGGGCATCGCGACAAGAATCGCGAGCCTGCGCGCCCTTCGTCCGAAGCGAGGTTCGTCCATGCTCGGCCTCCTTGGCTCTCGTTGCCGATGACACTACGTCCGGGGCCGTGCGGTCGCCGAGCTCGTGCCGGTCACAGCCAAGCAGGAGTATTTCTCTCCGGCTGACGTCGAGCGCATCGTTCGTGATGCCCCCCTCGATTCCCAGTTCGTCGCCGATGTCGAGACCCTCGCCGGCGCGACGATCGACGAGCTCTAATCTGACCGGCATCCTCGAC
>JBBSIG010000249.1:0-3245 GCA_038232215.1 Gaiellales bacterium
GAACGTGTTGTAGAGCTGCGAGAGCTGCTGCACCGGGTCGAAGAAGTTCGACAGGTAGAGCACGAAGGCGAAGAGGGTGCCGAGAGTGACCTCGCCGTCGAAGAAGAGGTAGCCGCCGAAGCCGAGCACGACCGCGGTCGCGACGGAGGAAAGGAAATCGACCAACGGGAAGTAGAGCCCGCCGAGCACGACGGTCTCGTGGTTCGACGCGCGGTACTCGTCGTTCACTTCGCGGAAGCGCCGCAGGTTCGCGCGCTCGCGCGTGAAGGACTGGACGACCCGAACCCCCGCGATGTCCTCGGCGAGCGTGGCGGTCACGAGGCTGAGCCGCTCCCGCACCGCCCGATACGCGCGCGAGGAGCGCGTTCGGAAGAGGACGGTCGCGAGCCCCATCACGGGGAGCACCGTCAGCGTCGCGAGCGCGAGTCGCCAGTCGAGGAAGAACAGCACGATCGCCGTGCCGAGGAGTGTGAGCCCGTTTTGGAAGAGGCTCGTGACCCCGTCGGTGACGAGCTGGTCTAGTGCTTCGACGTCGTTCGTCAGCCGGCTGATGATGACGCCCGCCCGGTTGCGCTCGAAGAAGCCGAGCGAGAGCCGCTGGAGGTGGCGGAACAGCTTCGTGCGCAGGTCGGCGAGGATGCGCTCGCCGGTCCAGCCCGTGAAGTAGGTCTGCGCGTAGCTCGCCCCCCAGCCGGCGAGGCCGGCGAGGAGGAAGAGCACCACGATCACGTCGAGTCGGTGCAGGTCGCGCCGATGGATGCCGTCGTCGATAGCGAGCTTCGCCAGATACGGCGTCGCGAGCGCCGTCAGCGTCGCGGCGAGCAACGAGCCGAGCGCGAGCGCCGTGCGTAGCCGATACGGGGCCGTCAAACGGGCGAGGGTGGACAGGCGCCGGGCGGTTCGTCGCCAGGTCCAGTCGGTCACCTGGGCGTCGCGACGCTCGGAGAGATGGCCGCCCGGCTGCCAGACCTTCATCGGCCGGTCCAGTCACTCGCGCACGCGTCTGGCACGGGAGACCCACCTCCCCGACCCGATGGCTCGAGCCTATCCCGCGAAAGCGCACGCAGGGGATACGCGTGTGTGCCGGTTGTGTGCCGACCTGTCACGCGCTCGCCTCCAGTGCTTCGGCCAGCTCCGACTCGAGCAGGCCGTGCTCGTAGATCTCGCGGTATACCCCGCTCGAGACGAGCAGGTCGTCGTGCGTTCCGCGCGCGGCGACTCGTCCCCGCTCGAGCACGACGATCTCGTCGGCGAGCGCGATCGTCGAGAGCCTGTGCGCGATGATCAGAGTCGTCCGACCCCTCATTGCCTCCCGCAGCCCGAGGCGGATGCGCGCCTCGGTCGAGGCGTCGACGGAGGCGGTCGCGTCGTCCAGGATCAGGATTCTCGGGTCGACGATCAGCGCGCGTGCGATCGCCAGCCTCTGCCGCTGGCCGCCGGAGAGCGTGATCCCACGCTCGCCGATCACCGTGTCGTACCCCTCCGGGAGGCGCTCGACGAATTCGTGTGCCTGGGCGAGGCGGGCCGCTCGCCGGACCTCCTCCTCGGTTGCCTCGCGAGCGCCGAAGGCGATGTTCTCGCGCACGGTCGCCGAGAAGAGGAAGGGATCCTGGGCGATCACGCCGATCGCGCCGCGCAGCGAGGCGAGCGTGACGTCGCGGACGTCGACGCCGTCGATCAGGACGCGCCCCGCGTTACGTCGTAGAAGCGCGGCACGAGCGACGTCAGCGTGGTCTTACCCGAGCCGGTGTGGCCGATCAGCGCGATCGTCCGGCCGGGCTCGACCTCGAGTTCGACGCCGGCGAGGACCGGGCGGCCGGGCGCATAGGCGAAGCCGACGCCCTCGAAGACGAGCCCGCCCTCTCCGGGTGGCAGCGGGCGTGCGTCGGGCCGGTCGGCGACGTCCTCCGGCTCGTCGATCACCTCGAAGATGCGCTCGCCCGACGCCGTGGCGCGCTGCGCCTGGCCGATCCACATCCCCAGCATGCGCAGCGGCATGACCAGCATCGCGACGAGCAGGTTGAAGGTGATGAAGTGCCCGAGCGTGAGAGAGCCGTGGGCGACCATGCGGCCGCCCACGAGCAGCACTGCGGCCTGGGCGAGGAGCGGCACGAACGAGATCAGGGGCACGTAGAAGGCGCGCTGGCGATTGGCTCGCAGGGACTGCTCGAAGACGCGCTCCGACCGCTCGCGGAACTTCGCCGCCTCCTGCCGCTCCTGTGCGAACGCCTTCACGACGTGGACGCCGACGATGTTCTCCTCGGCAACCGTCGCGACGTCCGCCATGCGCTGCTGGACTTCCCCGAGCAGCGGGTGCGAGATGTGGCTGTAGCGGTAGGCGAGCAGCACGAGCACGGGCGTGATGGCCAGGGCGATGAGAGCGAGCCGCCACTCGTAGACGAACATGACGGCCGTGACCGCCACGATCGTCATGACGTGCTGGAAGAAGAAGATCAGCCCGTAGCCGAGGAAGAAGCGAACGGCCTGGAGGTCGACCGTGGCGCGGGACATCAGCTGGCCCGTCTGGTGACGATCGAAGAAGCGAAACGAGAGGCGCAGCAGCCGCGCGTAGAGCGCGTTCCGCAGGTCGTACTCGACTCCGAGTGCCTGGCGGCCCGAGATGAGACGCCGGCCGACCATCAGGAGCGCCTTGAGTAGTCCGAGCGCGAGGATGGCGCCGAGGAACACCCAGAGCTCGCCGCGATGGTGCGGCCGGATCGCGCGGTCGATCACCTGGCCGGTGACGACGGCGAGCCCGATCTGCGCGCCCTGCGAGGCGGCGGCGAGGATGCTCGACACGATCAGCGACCGCCTGTACGGACGCAGGAGCGAGAGGAGGCGGAAGAACGTCCGGCGGTAGGTGGTTGCGGCCACGGAGCAAGCCTAGCCACGGGCTTTCGCCGCTCAGCCTAATCTAAGAGCTCATTTCAGAATGAGCACAGGCCGCCGGGCCGCGCCCGGCGGCGCGAGAGCGGCGTCCTCGGTCGCGCCCAGATCGCGGATCTGCGCGCTCCCTACGTCCTTGTCTCGCACCACCGAGCGCACCCCGGTCAGCGTGTCTGATTCTGAAACGAGCTCTCTAACTCCAGTCGAAAGCCTGGACGGGCGCCCCGGGCTCGAGCCGGCTGAGCTCCGCGCGCACGAGCGCTGCGGCGTCGGCCAGCAGAGCCCGGTTCTCGTAGGCGTTGAGCCATCCGCTGGCGCCCGAGGGGTGGGGGAGCGGCACGGCCGCGAAGCCGGCGAGC
>JBBSIG010000250.1:0-3198 GCA_038232215.1 Gaiellales bacterium
CGCGCGCGCTCGATCGGGTCGGCGATCGTGGCCGAGGCGGAGCGGCGCGGCGTCGATCTGATCGTGCTCGGCTCTTCTCCCCGCTGGCGTCGCCAGTCGCGCTTCTTCTCTCCGACCGTGGAGTACGTGCTCCGGAAAGCGCCCTGCGAGGTTCTCATCGTCGCGTTCCCGCAGGGTGTGCTCGAGGAGCAGGGTGCGCCGGCGTAACCGAGCGGAGGAACCGCCCGCGCGCTACCCTGAACGCATGAAAGCGCTCATCGTCGGCTGCGGACGGGTCGGCTCGTCGGTTGCTCTCCAGCTCGACCGCGAGGGCTGGGACGTGGTCGCCGTGGACGAGAAGGAGGAGGCGCTGACGCGGCTCGGGGACGAGTGGCGCGGCGGCTTCATCGTGGGTCACGGTATGGACGTCGACGTGCTCCACGAGGCGGGCATCGACGACGCGGACGCGGTCGTCGTCTCCACGAACGGAGACAACACGAACATCGTGGTCGGCCAGGTCGCGCAGAAGCGCTTCGACATCCCCTGCGTTGTCGTACGCGTCCTCGATCCCGCGCGGGCCGACTTCTACGGCCGCCGGGGACTGCGGACGGTGTGCCCGACCTCGGCGGCGATCGACGTGCTCACCGAGGCGGTGCGCTCGTGCGAGCTGCCGCGCGAGACCGTCGGAACCGCGTAGCCGTGTACGCGCTCGTCGCAGGTGGGGGGAAGGTCGGCGCGAACGTCGCGCGCAGCCTGCTCGACGCCGGACACGAGGTGACCCTCATCGAGCAGCGACGCGATCGCTTCGAGCGGCTCGAGGAGGAGTTCGAGCACCAGGTCCAGCACGGCGACGCGACGGAGATCTTCGTGCTGGAGCGGGCGGGGATCAACCGGCCGCCCGACCTGCTGCTGGCGCTGACGGGCGACGACGAGGACAACATGGTGATCTGCCAGATCGCGCGCGAGGGGTACGGGATCGAGAGAGTGATCGCGCGGGTCAACGATCCCAGGAACCAGGCGCACTTCGACCTGCTCGGGATCACGCAGACCGTGTGCTCGACGTCGAGCATCATGGGGCTCGTCGAGCACGAGGTGCCCGAGCGCGAGCTCGTGCACCTGCTGGAGCTGCGTAAGGAGAACCTCGAGATCGTCGAGCTGCACATCAACGACGGGGCCCGCTGCGCGGGCAAGCGGATCGAGCGTCTCGTGCTTCCCGAGGGTGCGCGCCTGCTCTCCGTCATGCGCGACGGCAACGCGGAGGCGGCCGTCGGCGACACCGAGCTGAAGCCGGGAGACCAGGTGCTTGCGATCCTGGAGCCGGGCAAGGAGGACGAGCTCCGCCGCGTGCTGCTGAAGCCCTGAGCCTCGTCGCGCGGTCGGACCGTTAACACGAGGCCAACGAGGCCGGCTGTAGTCTGAGCCGGTGCGCCGCCCCGCACCTGCCGCCTGGCTCGCCTACGCCGCGGCCGCGGCGGGCGTCGTCGCCGTCGTCTCGGCCCTGACGCCGTCGATCGCGGATCGCAGCGATCTCGTGGAGGGCGTGCTCCCGCCCGGTGTCCCGGCCGCCGCACGGATCCTGGCGCTGTCCTTCGGAATCGGGCTCGTGTGGCTCTCGCGCTCGCTCTCGCGCGGGAGGCGGCGCGCCTGGCAGCTCTCGGTCGCGCTCGTCGTCGCCTCGGCCGCGGCGCACCTCGCCAAGGGCCTGGACTTCGAGGAAGCCGTGGTCAGCCTCGTTCTGCTCGCGGCGCTTCTGCGCTGGCGGCGCTCCTTCGCCGCGCCCGGCGAGCCCTCGACGAGGTGGCCGCTGCTGCACGCTCTCCTTGCGCTCGCAGCGGTGGGGGGAGTCGTGCTCCTGGAGACGACCGGCCGTCTCTCGCCCCCGGACCGGATCGAGGACGCCCTCGCCGGCGGTGCCCTCGTGCTCGCGTCCCGGGCGCTGTACCTGTGGCTGGGGCCGCTCGCGGGCCGCGCGCGTCAGACACAGCTCGAGCGGGTGGCCGCGCGGCGGCTCGTCGACGAGCACGGCCGCGACAGCCTGGCCTACTTCTCGCTTCGCCGCGATCGCACCTACTTCTTCTCGGCGAGCGGCCGCTCGTTTCTCGCCTACCGCGTCGTGAGCGGGACGGCGCTCGTCGCAGGCGAGCCGATCGGCGCCCCGGCCGAGCTGAGCGCGCTCCTCGCAGAGTTCAGGCGGTTCGCCGCGTCGCGTGGCTGGCGCACGGCGCTCCTCGCCGCCAGCGCCGACCGGTTGTCGGCCTTCCGAGCGATCGGCTTCAAGTCGCTCTATCTCGGCGACGAGGCGATCGTCAGGCCGCGGACGTTCTGCCTCGAGGGACGGCAGATCCGAAAGGTGCGGCAGTCCGTCGCCCGGGTGCGGCGGGCGGGGTATCGAATTCGGGTGCTGGAGTCCTCGGCCGAGGCGGACGCAGAGCTCCTCGCAACGCTCGCCGACGTCTCCGCGGAGTGGCGGGGACGCTGGCCCGAGCGCGGTTTCTCGATGGCGATGGACTCTCTGGAGCACGGCGTGCTCGCGGTCGCCGAGCGTGCGGACGGCTCCGTCGGCGGCTTTCTCCAGCTCGTGCCGTCGCCGGCGAGCGGCGGCTACTCGCTCGCGGCGATGCGTCGCCGTCGCTCCACGCCGAACGGCCTGATGGAGTATCTGATCGTGGAGACGATCGCCTGGGCGCGCGATCGGGGAGTGACCGAGCTCTCGCTCAACTTCTCCGTTTTGGGCGAGGTGCTGCGCGCGGACGGCTGCCGGTCGGCCGGGAATCGTCTGCTGCGTCTGGCTCTCCTGCGGCTCGACCGCGTGTTCCAGCTTCGGCGCCTGCACGACTTCAATCGCAAGTTCCTGCCGGAGTGGAGGCCGCGCTACCTCTGTTTCGAGCGCTGGGCCGATCTTCCCGTCGTGGGGCTCGCGTACCTGCAGGCGGAGTCGCTCCTGACGCCGCCCGGGCCCTGGGCTCGCGCGACGCCTGCGCTCCCTGCATGAGGCGTCTCGTCCTCTTCGCCGCGCTGGGCCTCGCCGCAACGGCTCTCGCGCTCGCCCTGGCGACGTCCTCCGGCGCGCGGCCCGAGCGCACGACGCTCCGGTTCCAGCCGTTCGCGCGCGGCTTCGCGTCGCCGGTGTACGTGGGGGCGCCGAGGAGCCAGCCCGGACGGCTCTACGTAGTCGAGCAGGCCGGCCGCATCCTCCTCCTCGTGAACGGCAAGCGGCGC
>JBBSIG010000251.1:0-3167 GCA_038232215.1 Gaiellales bacterium
AGCGCGGTCTCGGGAGGCCGCCTCGACGCGGTCGACGCCGAGCGGGTCCGGGCGACGACCGGCGCCTGAGATCTCCGCGCGGCCGGGCGATAGGCTCGCGGCTTGGCCGGGGCCGACGTCCACCACGAGCGCCGGCCCGCGCTCGGATACGCCCTGGTCGTGGTGGCGGTACTCCTCTTCGCCGTCAACGGCGCCGTCTCGAAGGTGCTCCTCGTCTCGGGGCTCTCGTCGCTGCGTCTGACCGAGGTGCGCTGTACGGGCGCGCTCGCCGGCCTGCTGCTCGTGCTCGCGGGCACCGGCCGCCGCAGACCGAGCCTGCGAGCCCGTGAGCTACCGCTTCTCGTCGCCTTCGGCGTCGGGGGCCTCGTTGCCGTCCAGCTCCTCTACTTCGTCGCCATCCGCCGGATCCCGATCGGGATCGCGCTGCTCGTCCAGTACGTCGCCCCCGTCCTCGTGGCCCTCTGGGCCCGGTACGTGCTGCACGAGCCCGTCCGCCGCCGCATCTGGGCCGCGCTAGCGCTCTCCCTGGCCGGGCTCTCGCTGATCGTCGAGGTCTGGAGCGGCGTCGAGCTCGACGGGATCGGAGTGACCGCGGCGCTCGGGGCCGCGCTCGCCTATGCCGTCTACGTGCTCCTCGCGGAGCACGGGGTGGCGAGACGGGATCCGATCTCGCTGTCCGCGTACGGGTTCCTCTTCGCGTCGCTCTTCTGGGCGATCGTGCAGCCGTGGTGGAGCTTCCCCGCAGGCGTGGTCGGCGACCGCGTCTCGCTCCTCGGCAACCTGGCGGGAACGCGGCTGCCGGTGTGGGCGCTGATCAGCTGGATGGTCGTGCTCGGCACGATCGTCCCCTTCGCGCTGATCGCCTCGGCGCTCCGGCACGTCTCGGCCACGAGGGCTTCGATTCTCGCGATGATCGAGCCCGTGGCGGGAGCGCTCGTCGCGTACCTCTGGCTGGGAGAGTCGCTGAGCGCGGTCCAGCTAACCGGCGGCGGGATCGTGCTGGGCGGGATCCTCCTCGCCCAGACGGCCCGGTAGGGCATCCGCCTCAGGGGTCCGAGAGCAGCCTACGGAGCTGCGAGATTCTCTCGCGCCGGAGCTCGTCGCCCTCGCCGCGACCCACCCGCTCGAGGATCCGGTTCACGAGCGGAGCGAGCTCGACCGGGTTGAACGGCTTGGTGACGTAGTCGACCCCGCCGACGTCGAGGCCTCGCGCCCGGTCCCGGACTTCGGCCCGCGCCGTCAGGAAGACGATCGGGATCGTGTCCGTGGAGGGATCATCGAGCAGCGCCTCGGCGACGCGCCAGCCGTCGAGTCCCGGCATCATCACGTCGAGGAGGATGACGTCGGGCAAAGCGGCCCGCGCGCGCTCGAGCCCGGTCGGGCCCGTGCTCGCCTCGAGCACCTCGATGCCCTCGGCCTCGAGGTTGACCCGGCAGAGAAGCCGGATCGGCGCCTCGTCGTCGATCACGAGCACCCTGGTCATCGGACAGGCACGTCTGTGGGCCTTACCCGCTGCCGCCCGCTTCCGAATCCACGACGCCTGCCGGGAGGGGCCTCGCGACCGGCAGCTCGAAGCCGAAGCGAGAGCCCTCGCCCTCCGCCGAGGCGACCCAGATCCGACCGCCCATGGCGCCCACGAGCCCCTCGGCGATGAAGAGCCCGAGCCCCGTCCCCCCGCTTGCCTCCTCCCTGGCGAGCCCCTCAGCTCGGTAGAACTTGCGAAAGATGCGCGCGTGCTCGGCCTGAGGGATCCCGATTCCCTCGTCCTGCACCTCGAACTCGACGGCGTCGGCCTCCCTGCGCGCCGTGACGGTGATCGTGCCGCCCCCCGGCGAGAACTTGACCGCGTTGTCGACGAGGTTCACGAGAATCTGGCGGAGCTTCTCGCGGTCGGCCTCCGCTGCGAGCGGCTCGGAGGGCACGTCGACGACGAAGCGGTGCCCGTTCAGCGGGGTCGACGCCCGGACGGTCCTGAGAGCCTCCTCCACCACCGCGCCGACGTCCGTCGGCGTCAGGGTGACCTGCAGGTCGCCGGTGTCGAGCCGCGCCACGTTCAGCAGCGCGTCGACGATCGTGGCGAGCCGCTCCGACTCGGAGGCGATATAGCCGAGAAACAGGCGCCGTTCCTCCTCCCCGAACAGCACGTCTTGCCGGAGCAGCGTCTCGGCGAAGCCGTAGATCGAGGTCAGCGGCGTGCGGAGCTCGTGGGAGACGGCGGAGACGAAGTCCGACTTCATCTCCTCCACGAGCCGGTCGGCGGAGATGTCACGGAAGGCGAACACCCGTCCCGCGACCTCTCCCGCCGGATCCCGCATGACGGCCTCGCTCAGCGAGAGCCAGATCTCCTCGTCCCCGCGCGAGATGGGCACGAGCCGGTTCCCAGTCACGCCCTCCTCGGACTGCAGCGTGCGCTGCAGCACCTCCTGCGGCGAGCGGCCGAGGGCTTCGTCCCCGGGCACGCCCGTGATCTGCTCGGCCGCCTCGTTCCACAGCACGACGCGCCCCTCGCGGTCGACTGCGACGATGCCGTCGGCGATGTTCGCGAGAATCGCGACGCTCCGCTCCTTCTCGATCGCGACGCGCTGGTAGAGCTCGGCATTCGAGAGCGCGGCGGAGGTATTGACCGCGAGCGCCTGGAGCGCGTCGATCTCGTCGTCGCGCCACACGCGCGGCTCCCGCGCGTAGACCGCGAGCACGCCGTGCTGGAACCCCTCGGGCCCGACGAGCGGTACGCCGAGGAACGCGGAGTAGCCGGCCGCCAGGAGCGGGTCGGCGGCCGCGAGACGGTCGTCCACGTCGGTCACCGCAACCGGAGCCGCGGACTGCAACACGTCGCCGGAGAGCCACGCCGTCGCGGAGGATCGCGAGCCGAGCAGCGCCTGAACCCCGTCCCCCGCCCCCGCGGACACGACGAGCTCCTCGCCCTCGAGCACGCGCAGCGCCGAGGCGTCGGCGGCGAGGAGCGCCAGGGCCTCCTGAACGACCTCCGAGACGACGGCGACCGGGTCGAGCTCCGTCGCCAGCACGCTGCCGGTGCGGGCAAGTTGCTGGGCCAGCGCGCGAGCGGTCCGCTCCGCCTCGAAGAGCTCGCTCCGCTCGAGGGCCCCGCGCGCAGCACGCGCGAGATGCTCGGCGAGCTCGACGTCGTCGTCGGTGAAGCGCCGCTC
>JBBSIG010000252.1:0-3135 GCA_038232215.1 Gaiellales bacterium
AGACGCCTACCAGGCCTGGCTCGTCGGCGAGGCCCTGCTCCTGGGGCTGCTCGGAGCCTCGCTCGCGCTCTTCCTCGCCCACCCGAGCCTGCCCACGACGTACGCCCTCCCCGAGCTGCGTCTCGTGCTGCAGACGGTCGTCATGCTCGCCGCCACGCTCGTGGCCGTCCTCGCGGCGATCCGGTTCTCAGTCGAGGGACGGCGCTCAGACCTCCTGCTCGCGTGCGGCTTCTCGGTCGTCGCCGCCTCCACGCTCGCCTTCGCGGTCACGCCGGTACTCGGCGGTCAGCCGATCCACCGAGCCGAGGGGTGGACGGCGATCGCGGGCAGGCTCGTCGGCTGGGCGCTGATCGCTGCGGCGCCCTTCGTCTCCGGGAAGTCGGACCGGCGCCGCCGCAGTCTTGAGGACGCGCTCGCGCTCGCCGCGCTCGCGCTCGGCTCTCTCTGGGTGCTGGCCCGCTTCGCCGAGGCGACTCTGCCGCTGCTGGTGCCGGCCAGCTCCCAGAACCCGCCGTCGCTGCTGACGGCGGCGGTGGGGCTGCAGGCGCTGCTGAATCTCGTCGCCCTCGCGGGGTTCGGCCTCCGCTTCCGCAACGACCGCGCCGACCTCGACCGCTGGCTCGCGCTCGGGGCCACGCTCGCGCTCTTCGCCTCGCTGCACCTCGTCTTCACGCCGCTCCTCGCCAGCAGGTACGTCTCCTGGAGCGACTTCCTCGGCGTGCTCGCGTACGCCGTGCTGCTAGTCGGCGTGTGGCGCGCGATCCGCTTCGCCGAGTACGGGCGCGCGGTCGCCGAGGAGCGCGCGCGCGTCGCGCGAGACATCCACGACGGGCTCGCCCAGTACCTGTTCGCGATCTCCACACACACGAGCATGCTCGCGGCGGGCGCTCCCCTCGCCAACGCGCTCCCGCAGCTCCAGGCGGCGGCGACGTCCGCCCAGCAGGAGGCGCGCTTCGCCGTTCTCGCCCTCTCGTCCGCGAGCGGCACGGCGCCCTTCGACGCAGCCCTGCGCCGCTACGTCGAGTTCCTGACCGCCGACGGCGCGCTCGACGTCGACCTCGAGCTCGATCCGGCGGTGCGGCTCGCGCCCGACGAGCAGATCGAGGTCTTCCGGATCGTCCAGGAGGGGCTCGGAAACGTGCGCAAGCACGCGAGAGCCCGGCATGCGGAGGTCGTGATCGGCGAGCGGGCAGGAAAGCGGTTCGTCCTCATCAGCGACGACGGCGAGGGGTTCGAGGGGGAGGTCGAGCCGAGCGGACAGGGCCTGAAGAACATTCGCGCGCGGACGGCGACCATCGCCGGCGACTTCCGCCTGCGCACTCAGCCCGGTCGCGGCACGGCGCTCGAGGTCGTGCTGCGGACGTAACGGGTCAGCGCGCCCGAGGCGTCCGTCCCGGTGTGCCCGCGGCGGACTCCACGAAGCCCGTCATCAGACGCGCGGCGGCTCTGTCGCCGAGCCCTTCTCTCGCCAGCCGCCGCCAGGTCCAGAAGTCGAGCGCCAGCGCCACGGCTGCACGAACCGGGCGGCGCGGCTTGCCCCCGGCGATGCCCGCGGCGAGCGCGTCGGCCAGCCTGCCGAGCGCAACGTCGGACGTCTCGGCCATGAGGGCGTCGAGCGCCGGCATCGTCTCGCGGTCCCGCCGGACGTTCGTCGACATCCGCTCGGTGCGCCGATACCAGCCGTAGAGCCGGTGGAGCACCGACTCCACCCGCTCGCTCGGGCGCTCGAGCTCGAGGGCGGTCGCGAGATCGGGAGGCGGATTCTGGGCCAGGAAGTGCTGCTGGCAGGCCGCGAAGAGGTCGTGCTCGTCGGGAAAGTTGTTGTAGACGGTCAGCCGCTGCACGCCCGCTCGGCGGGCGATTTCCGCCACGGTCGTTCGCGCAGGTCCCACCTCCTCGTGGAGCTCCGCCGTGGCCTCCGCGATCCGCCGTCTCGTGTCCGCCTGGCGCTCGGCCCGCGCTCGCTGCTCGTATCTCCTCTTTTTGCTTGACATAGCGTTCAGCGAAGTTTACCATCGCAGCAGATCACTAAACGCTATGTTCATCGAAAGGAGTGTCCCATGCCTACGTCGACGAACCACAAGGTCGGAGCAGCCGAGGGCGAGCGCGCCGACTTTCCGGGCCTCGGAAGCCGCTACGTCGTCCGGAGCGAAGCTGCCGACGGGCGCTTCGCCCTGATCGAGCACACCATTCCGGCACGCACGCTCGCCGCGCCCACCCACGTGCACGAGCGCGAGGACGAGTACTCCTTCGTGTTAACAGGACGAATGGGCGCTCAGATCGGAGACGAGGTCGTGGAGGCGGGGCCGGGCGAGCTCGTCATCAAGCCGCGGGGCGTTCCTCACGCGTTCTGGAACCCGGGCGACGAGGAGACGCGACTACTCGAGATCATCTCCCCCGGCGACTTCGGGCAGTTCTTCGCGGATCTGGCTCCCGAGCTCGCCGTCGACCACGAGCCGGACTTCGCCGCGGTCGCCGCGATCCAGGCTCGCTACGGGCTCACGATGGACTTCGAGAGCATCGGCCCGCTCGTGGAGCAGCACGGGCTCGATCCTGGCCCTTGAGCTAACGGGCACGCCGCCGCCAGCTCGTGCCGAGAGGTCAGACGACCGTCTCGACCGGCATCGCCTCGGGCTGCGCTGCACGCGAGTCGATCTCCACGACGCGGCTCTCCGCCGCCGCGATCAGGATGCCGCGAGCGACCTCGACGACGTGCAGGCCGAGGCTGCCCGAGGCGCGCTCCGGCCGCCCGGCGGCGATCGCCTCGACGAGCTCGTGGAGACCGATGCCACGCGCGTCGCGGTCTCCGCGCGCTGCGAAGGGGACGTCCTGCCAGTCCTATCGTCCGCGCCGGATGTGAACGGGTCCGCCGAACGCGTTCGGGTCCGGGAGCGAGAGCACCCCCTCGGTGCCGTGGACCTCGAGATCGCTGACGTACTGGCCGTTCGTCTCGAAGCTCGCGACGAGATCATCGACGAGCGCAGCGAACGGAACCCCGAGTTCACTGACCTCGTCGATGCTGCGCTTCGCCGCAGACAGCTGCTCCGCGAGCTCGCGACGAGGCGCGAGAAGCTGGGCCTCTCGCAGACGCTCGTTGCCGCACGGATGGGAACGTCACAGTCTGCGGTAGCGCGC
>JBBSIG010000253.1:0-3111 GCA_038232215.1 Gaiellales bacterium
GCAGTGCTCGGGTGACCCCCGTCCGGATCGGCTGCTCCGGCTGGAACTACGCGCACTGGCGCGAGATCGTGTATCCGAGGGGCTTGCCGCCGCGCCGCTGGCTCGAGCCGCTCGTCGCCTCGCCGAAGCTCGGGCCCGTCCTCTGGCAGCTTCCGGAGAGCTTTCGGCGGGACGACGCGCGACTCGCGGGGGCGCTCGCCCGTCTGCCGCCGGGCCGGAACTGCTTCGAGTTTCGGCACGAGAGCTGGTTCGCCGACGAGGTCTACGCGCTCCTTCGCGAGCACGCCGTGGCGCTCGTCGTCGGCGATCATCCGCTCTGGCCTTTCCAGACCCTCGAGCTGACCGCGGACTGGACCTTCGTCCGCTTCCACTACGGCACGCGGGGTCGCGGGGGCAACTACTCGCGCAGCGAGCTCGAGGAGTGGCGAGGCCGCATCGAGCACTGGCGCGACGGCGGAATCAACGTCTACGCGTACTTCAACAACGACTGGCGCGGCTTCGCCGTGCGAAACGCGCTGGCGCTACGGCGGGGGGTCGAGCGGTGATCGTCGCGGAGTCGCTCGGCGATCCGGGTGCGGCCACGTTCTTCCTGGCCCTCGCCTTCGCGGCCGGCCTCTCGATGGCCGTGTTCGCGCACGCGGACAAGCGCGGCAACCGTCACGCGACTGCCTGGGGGATCGCCGTGTTCCTGTTCGCGGGCCTGGCTGTGCCGCTCTACTTCCTGCGGCTCTGGTTGCGGAAGCGCGCTGGCGCCGGCTGAGGCAGGCCCTCAAAGAGAACGCCCCGACCGAAGGGCCGGGGCGTTCCGCCGATCAGGAGGCTGCGGCACCGTCCTGCTCAGCTAGCTGAACGGCAGGGAGAGGGTAGCCGCCCAGCTAACCCCAGGCTTTCGCTCTGCGGCTAGGCATTCCTTGCCCGGAGAAACGGATTTCGGAACCACGGAACCGCGGGTCGGAAACACGAGAGGCGGCTCACGAGGAGCCGCCTCTCGTAGAGGCGCGTCCGGCTGCGGCACCCGACGCGCTTGCCATCGCTTCCCCCGGCACATGTGGCTGCGGCTCCCCATGTGCCTCGTGGAAGGAGTACGCGGAGTCTCGCGCGGCCGCAGGCGCGCCGCATGCCCCGCAAGGGTGAACTGCGAGAGGCCGCTGCTACGCTCAATCGCGTATGCCGACCTCCCGCGACGACATCCTGAAGGCGCTCGAGCAGGTGATCGACCCGGAGCTGCGGAAGCCCGTCACCGACCTCGACATGGTGCGGGACGTCTCGGTCGTCGGCGGCCGCGTCTCCGTGACGATCGCGCTCACGGTCGCCGGGTGTCCGCTCCGGTCGAGCTTTCAGGATCAGGTCCGGAAGGCGGTCGAGCCCCTGCCCGGGGTCGAGGACGTGGAGCTCTCCTTCGACGTGATGACGCCCGAGGAGCGCGCGGCCCTGACGACGAAGCTTCGCGGCGGAGTCACCGAGCGGACGAAGGGAATCTCGCTCGACGCGTCCACGCGCGTGATCGCCGTCTGCAGCGGCAAGGGCGGCGTCGGCAAGTCCTCGCTGACGGCGAACCTCGCCGTCGCGTTCACCAGGCTCGGCCACCGGACCGGCATCCTCGACGCGGACGTCTACGGCCACTCGATCCCGCACATCCTCGGCATTCGCCGCCGGCCGGTGCTCGTCGAGAAGATGATCGTTCCGCCCGTGAAGCACGACCTGAAGCTGATGTCGATCGGCTTCTTCCTCGACGACAACCAGCCGGTGATGTGGCGCGGCCCCATGCTGCACCGGGCGCTCGAGCAGTTTCTCTCCGACGTCCACTGGGGCGAGCTCGACACGCTGGTCGTCGACATGCCGCCGGGAACGGGAGACGTCTCGATCTCGCTCGGGCAGCTCCTGCCGCGCGCGGAGGTGCTCGTGGTGACGACGCCGCAACCGGCCGCCCAGCAGGTGGCCGCGCGGGCCGCCGTGATGGCGCGGAAGACGAACATGCGCCTGGTGGGGGTGATCGAGAACATGTCGTACCTCGTCGGCACCGGCCAGGAGATCTTCGGCTCCGGCGGCGGCGAGAAGCTCGCGCGCGAGCTCGAGGTTCCGCTCCTGGGCCGGATTCCGCTCGATCCGCGCCTGCGCGAGTGCGGCGACCAGGGCGAGCCGCTCGTCTCGGTGGAGCCCGAGTCCGAGACCGCGCTCGCGATCGGCGAGATCGCGGAGTCAGTCGCCGCGCTGCGGCGCGAGCGCGGGGTCGGGATCGTGAAGCCGCTGCCCATGCTGACGTAGGGAGTGCTGCCCGAGGAGGTCGTGCCGTACCTGCGCTCGCTCGGCTTCGACGAGTCGCACGCCGGGACGCTCGCCGATCACTTCCTCGACGCCGAGCGCCGCGGGAGCGCGGGCCACGGCCTCTCGCGCGTCCGCTGGCTCTCGTCGCTGGAGCTGCACCCCCGGGCGCGGCCCGAGCGCGTCGTGGCCGAGCCCGGCTTCGAGCGCTGGGAGGGGAGGGGCGCGCTCGGATATCTGACGCTTGCGGCCATCTGCGCCGCCCAGCGCGAGCGGCCGCCCGAGCCCGCGCGCGTCGTCGTCGCAGGGGACTGCTTCCCGACCGGCGCACTCGGCTACTGGGTGCGCGGCCTGGCGGACGCCGGTCTCGTCGCCGCGCTCACCGCCTCCTCGCCGGCGCGCCTCTCCCATCCGGACGGCGGTCCGCCGCTCGCGGGGACGAATCCGCTCGCGATCGCGATCCCGAGCTCCGACGGGAGGGCGATCGTCAGCGACGTCTCGATGGGCAGGGTCACCTACGGCGACGTGCTCGCCGGGCTCGCCTCTCCGGACGAGCTCGTGCCCTTCGGCGGCGAGCAGGCCCACAAGTCGTTCGCGCTGGCGCTCGGGCTCGGCCTGCTCGTCGAGGCGCTCGCCGGCGAGGGCTACGGGGCGGTGCTGGTGGTCGCACAGCCGCAGGCGGACCCCGTGCCCGCGCTCCGCGAGCGAGCCGCCGGCGTGCGCCTGCCCGGAGACCGCTAGCGCGTCTCTGTCAGTCGCTCGACAGCGCCCTAGCCTAGCCATAGGTCAGCTCGGTCAGGTCGAGGTCGAGCAGCTCGCGGGCGCGCGCTGGAACGAGGACACAGGAGA
>JBBSIG010000254.1:0-3071 GCA_038232215.1 Gaiellales bacterium
CCCGGCGCCAGGCGCCTACCGGCGAGAGTCCCCGTGAAGCGGACGCGGTTGAGAGCACGGTGCCCCTGGACGCTGAACGTTCCCAGCAGGCGACAGGCGCGGGCCGCCCGCCTGATCCCGAACGTGACGCGCGCCGGTGCCTCGAGCCTGAAGGCCAGCGTCACCGGCGACCGCGCGGGCCGCCGACGGGCGGAATCGGACGGGGCCGTCGGGACCTTCCGGGCCGAGTCTTCGGGGGCCGGTCCACCTCCCCGGGAGCCGGTGCCCTTCGCGATCGGGGTGGCAGGCGCAGACGCGCGCGGGCGAGCCCCCGTTGGGCTCGACTCGAGCGGCGCGACCGCCGGCTCGGTGTCGGCCGGAGCGACGGATACCGGCTCCGTGGCCGCAGGCTGCGACACCGTCGTGTCCTCTTCTGCGGCGGGGGCCGGGGTCGTCGCCGCGCCCGTTCCGGCGGTGCGTGTCCGCCTCGACGTCGCGGCGCCGTCCGCGGTCGTGGCGCGCGGTGCCGGTGCGATGGTGGTCGCGACGGTCGTGGTCGTCGAGGCGCGTGTCGTGGGCTCCACGGCGGTAGCCGTGCTCGTCGCTCGCGCCGTGGTCCCGACCGTGGTCGCGGTCGACGTCACCCTGCGGGCTTCCCTGCGTCCGCTCCTCGTCGCGGTCGTCGCCGGAGCGCTCTCGACCGGCTCAGTCTCCTCCTCCGTCATCTGCTCCTCATCGACGCCCGTCCCCGTGCGCAGACGCGTCGCGATGCTCTCCGCGGCCGCCCGCCGGCAACGGCGACCCGCTTTCCGTTGCCCCCGGCGGCACCCGGCGACCTCTGCACCGGCGGGCCCCTCGGCGGCGCGCGGCGCGGCCGAGCGCGCGCCCGGCGACCCCGTCAACGCGACAGCCGCGGCCACTCCGGCGGCAAACAAGACGACCAGCAGGAACCCTCTGAGCCCCAAGCTTCCCCTCCCCCAGATAAGGGACGCTCGCCGCCCCGCGAAGTTAGGGGTTTCGGCGGGCGGCGCCCGCGAGCGCCGTCCGGTAGAGGATCTCCGTGCGGTCGGTGCAACGCTCCTGCCCGAAGCGCTCGAGGGCCCGGCGACGGCCGGCGCGGCCCATGCGGGCGGCGAGCTCGGGATCGCCCGCAAGGGTCGTGAGCGCTCGCGCGAGCGGCTCCGCCTCGCCGGGGGCGACGAGGAAGCCGGTCTCGCCGTGCCGGACGAGCTCGCCGAGCCCGCCGATCCCGGCGGCGACCACGGGTCGCGCTCGCTCCATCGCCTCGAGCGCGACCATGCCGAACCCCTCGCCCATGGAAGGCACGACGACGACGGTCGCGCGCTCGATCGCCGCCTGGATCGGCGAGACGTGGCCCAGGAAGCGGACCGAGCCGGCGACGCCGAGATCGAGCGCGAGAGCGCGGAGCGCGGGCTCGAGCGGCCCGCGGCCTGCCACGTCGAGCGTGAGCTGCGGGAGCTTCCGCTTCGCCTCCGCGAACGCACGCAACAGGACGATGTGACCCTTGATCGGGATCAGCCGCCCCACGCAGAGCAGGCGGGGGACGCCGTCCCGGTAGGGAGGGGGATCGCTGCCGGGCGCGATCCCGTAGTGGACGATCTCGAAGCTCTCGCGCCGGAAGCCCTCGGTAGCCTCGAGGTAGCGGGCGAGGCCGGCGGAGATGGCGACGTGGACGTGCGCGAGCCCGGCGATCGTCCGGTCCGCGAGCGCGAAGCTCCGCCCCTCGCGAAACTCGTTGAAGCCGTGCTTCGTGCTCACCCGCACCGAGATGCGCGTGAGGGAGCCGGTGAGCTGGCCGTACACGTCGGCGTGCACCAGGTGCGTGTGCAGGATGGTCGGCGGCCGCCGCGCGAGGTGGGCGGCGAGCCGGAGGAACGCCGGCGGGTCGACGTCGGCCGCGAGCGGGATCGCGTCGAGCGGCACACCGCGCGCCTCGAGGGCCTCGGCGAACTCCCAGGCGCCAGGCTCGTGCTCGTGCAGCATGAGGAAGCGAACGTTCCAGCCGCGCTCGCGAAGCCGCGGCAGCAGGGCGAGCAGATGCGCCTCCGAGCCGGAGATGCCGGCCACCTTCTGCAGGTGCAGGACGTCCACCCCGGTCACAGGCAGGCCGCCCGCAGGATGCCCTCGGCCCACGAGTCGACCGAGTGCCCCCGCTCGACGCGCCGGCGAAGCTCCCGGCCCACGCCGAGGTCGAGCGAGGCGAGCCGCTCGACGAGCTCCTCGGGGCCGTGGAACGTCAGCCCGAGGCCCCCGAGCAGGCCGCCGAGCGCCGGGCTCGAGGCGAGCACGGGGAGGCACGCCGACGCGGCCTCGAATGCGACCTTGTCGGCCGAGCCCGCGCGCGTGTTGCTGACGAGCGCGCTGGCGCGGGCGAAGAGCCGGGGAACCTGCGCGCGGGGGACTCCGCCTGCGAGCGTCACCCGCTCCTCGAGGCCGAGCTCGGCGACGAGGCCGGCAAGCCGGCGGCGGCTCTCTGCGGCGGCCCGGTCGGGCGTGGGACCGCACACCTCGAGAGCGACGTCGAGGCCGCGGTCGACTGCAAGCCGCACGGCGCGGACGATCTCGTCGAGCCCCTTGACGTCGCCGTAGCGGCCGAGCGCGAGCAGACGCAGGCCCGGGGTCGGCTCCACGCAGGTGAACTCCGCGACGTCGATTCCGTGGCCGATCGCCGAGAGCTTGCGCGAGGGAAGCGGAAAGGAGCGCTCGTCGACGCTCGTCACGGCGGTCGCGAGCCGCTCGGCAAGCCGCAGCGTGGGGCTCGCGCGCGGATGCGTGAACCAGAGGACGACGGGAACGCCGAGCGGGCGGGCGAGGGGCGCCGCGAGCACCGCGTAGATCGGGCACATGTGCGCGACGAGCGCCTGCGCGCCTCGCAGCTCGCGAGCGAGCGCGCCGAGGAAGCGCGCGCCGCGACCGAGCTTCGTCGGCGCGGCGAAGCGGCGCGCCCGTGCGTTCGGGGGCAGGTGCTCGGGCACGGCGCCGTCCGCGAGCACGACCACCTCGTCCACGCGCCGGGCGAGCGCCGCCAGCTTCGGCACCGTGGCCGCCAGCACGGGGTGGTCGCGATCGAG
>JBBSIG010000255.1:0-3068 GCA_038232215.1 Gaiellales bacterium
TCAGCGCATGCCTCGCGTGCGGCTCGGCGTAGAGGACGTCGACGTAGCGCGCTCCCGCTCCGTAGGCCGCTCGCGCCAGCGCCCGCACGAGGGGCGCATGCTCGATGCTCGCCGTCACCCCGACGTCCTGGCCGGGCCTCAATCCGATGCCGACCTCGAGCACGAGCTGCGCGTAGGCGTCGATCTGCTCGTCGCTCGGCACCGGAGCACCTTAACTTCACCCCGCGCGCTAGGCAGGCGGCTCGACGCCCTCGACCTCGAGAAAGGCCGTCACGACTGCCGGGTCGAACTGGCTCCCGGACCCCTGGACGAGCCGGCGAGCCGCCTCGGCACGCGGCAGCCGCTTGCGGTACGGGCGATCGGTGGTCATCGCGTGGTAGGCGTCGCAAACGTGGACGATGCGCGACTCGATCGGAATCTCCTCTCCCGCCTTCCCGTCCGGATAGCCCTTGCCGTCGAGACGCTCGTGACAGTGCCGCACGATCGGGCAGACGTCCTGCAGCCTGTGGATCGGGGCCAGGATCCGCTCACCCAGGGCCGGGTGCGTCTGCACGACCCGTCGCTCGGCCTCGTCGAGTGGGCCGGGCTTCTGCAGGATGGTCGACGAGATGCCGAGCTTTCCGATGTCGTGGAGGAGCGCGCCGAGCTCGAGCCGCTTCAGAGCACGTCCCTCGAGACCCAGTCTCGCCCCCACCCGGACGGCGGAGTCCGTGATCCAGCGCGCGTGCGAGAAGGTGTACTCGTCGTTCGCCTGGAGCGCCATCGCGAGTGCCTCGACGGTCGACAGGAACGTCTCCTCGAGACTCTCGAAGTTGCCCGCGTTCATGATCGCGAGCTTCGCCTGGTGCGCGATCCCGCCGAGCAGATCGAGCCTGCGCGCGTCCGCACCGGGGCAGGGATCGACCACTTCGACGGCGATGCACCCGCGACGTCCGCCGTCGACGATCACGGGAGCGACCAGGAAGGACCCGCTCACCCACTCCCGCCCCGCAACCGTCCTCAGCTCCTCCTCCGTGAGCAGAAACGGCTCCGGGCTCTCGAGGAAGGGGCGGGCGCGCTCCTCGCTGTAGCGCGCCGCGAGCGTCCTCGCACCCCGAGCGCCGTCGAGGGCGAACACCGCCTGGGGCACGAGCTCCTTCGTGTCCTGCCGCTGCAGCCAGACGGACGTGTGCGGGGAATGGAAGAGGGCGGCGGTGCGCTTCACGGTGAGGTCGATGATCTCCTCGAGACCGTCGGCCGTCGCGAGGTCGCGGCTGAACTCGAGCAGTGCCTTCGCGCTCTCCGCCTCTCGCCGCTCCGCCTCGTAGAGGCGGGCGTTCTCGAGCGCGACGGACGCCTGTCCGGCCAGCACCTCGAGGAGCCGGACGTCGTCCTCGTCGAACTGGTCGAGGCCCAGCTTCGTCATCACGACCACACCCGTCGTGCGCGAGCCGTAGCAGAGCGGGACAGCGACGAGCGACTCCTCGATGTCCGCGGTACCCGGGACCCGGACGGCGTGCTCGCACTCGGCGGCGTTCCGTGCGAGCAGGGAACGACCCGTCGCGGCGACGTGTCCCGTGATCCCCTCCCCAACCTTGACGGCGAAGGCTGCGAGACCATTCTCGCCGCCGAGCGCGAAGTCGCCTCGGAAAGCGATCGGCACCACGTCCTCTCCCTCGACGACGAAGATCCGGCAGCTGTGGTAGTCGAGCAAGGACCGGAGCTCGTTGGCGACCACCGTGCCGATCTCACGGACGTCGTTGAGTCGGTTGAGCTTCCCGCTCAGGCTCTGCAGCAGCTTCAGATGCGCGATCGACCGAACGTCCCGCACGCCGTGGCCATCTGCTCCGGCCGGCCGCTCGTCGGCTCCCTCGCCGAAGAAGACGGTCCCGTTCTTGCCCCGTGCCTTCGCGGTGAGCATCGCCGTGTCCGCGCAGGCCACGAGCTCCCGCGGGTTCATCGCGTGCCTCGGCCCGAGCGCGAGCCCGATCGAGAGCGTGACCCGGCCCGCAGGCGCGAGCTCCAGCTCGGCGACGCGGGATGACGCCGTTGCGCGAGAGCCCGGGCACTCGGCTCGTCACAGGCGGGCATGATCACGCCGAACTCCTCGCCGCCGACCCGACACAGAACGTCGGAGCCGCGCACCGTCGCGCTCAACGTCTCCGCGAGCGCGACGAGGATCTCGTCGCCCGCGCAGTGGCCGTGCACGTCGTTGACCCTCTTGAAGTCGTCGATGTCGAGCATGAGCACCGCCACGCACTCGTGCGCACGGCTCGCGCGCTGCAGCTCGGCGCGCAGGCGCTCGTGGAAATGGCGGTGGTTGTAGAGGCCGGTCAGGGCGTCCGTCTGCGCCTGGTGCTCGAGCCGGGCGCGGATCTTGGCGTTGTTCAAGACGAGCGCCGCCGCGTCGCCGAACCGCTTCACCAGCTCGAAGTCGTCCTCCCGGAAGCTCGCGTCCTCCCCGAGCCTGTACACGTTCAGCACGCCCTCGAGCGAGCCCCGCGCGAGCAGGGGCACGCAGATCAGCGCCTCCGGCTCGTCGGCGGGCGTGCCGGGAACGACCGCCACACGAGGGTCGAGATGGGCACGATTCGCGAGCACCGGCTCCCGGCGCTCGGCCGCCCAGCCCGTGATCCCGCGGCCGAACTGCTGCCGGCTCTGCAAGATCTCCGCACTCCACTCGTCACGAACGAGCACGGGGACGAGCAGGCGCTGACTCTCGTCGGCCTCGTAGATCGTGAGCGAGTCGTGCGGGATCAGCTCCTCGAGCGCATCCGCGATCCGGTCCAGGAGAGCGTCGAGACTCTGCTCGGCGAGCACCTCGTGAAAGACGTCGGCGAGCCGTCTATACGACTCGACGAGCCCGGCCAGGCTGCTCGGCCCGCCGTCTCGAGCGGGCGGCCCCCTCCGGTCGGAGAGCAGCTTCAGCTCGGCGCTCACTCCCTGGGCGTTCTCGTCGAAGCCCGAGCGTTCCTCGGCCGGGGTGGGTGGCCGGAGGACTGCCGGCACCTCGCTCCTCTGGGTCACACCCGAGCATCGCCTCGGATCAGGAGTGCTCGAATCCCCCGATGGAGTGATCCAATCCCCGA
>JBBSIG010000256.1:0-3067 GCA_038232215.1 Gaiellales bacterium
ACCCGAGGAGGAGGAGCCCGAACAGGCCTGCTCCCACGAGGAGGCCGATGCCGAGGCCGAAGGAGGCGATCTTCTTCGTGACCTCGAGCTTCGCCAGCTCGAGCTCGAGCTTGACGAGCGACTTGACGCGGTCGGTGACCTGCTTCGCCGCCTGACCGACGCCGGGCCCGTTCGCGTGCGTGTCGGTCAACGGTTCATCGCCGCGGGTGTGCATGGCCTCTCCAGTCGATCCACTTGGCGAGGAAGATACCGGCGGCGAGAGCGATGCCGACCACCACGAAGGGATTTGGCCCTCCCCCGTCGGCGGGCTTCGGGGTGCGGTCGAGCAGCGGCCCCGGCGGCGCCACGGTGCCGGTCCCGGGCTTGCTGTCGGTGGGCGCCTCGCCGCGCGCTCGGGCGATGATCAGGCTCGGCTTCAGCTGCCGCAGGAACTCGGCGTCCTCGGCCAGCGGCTGAGCCAGCTTGCCCTTCAGGCCGGGGTCGCCGGCCGCCTGGTCTGCGAAGGCCTGCAGGCGGTCGGCCGCGCGCTCGATCGTCCGGTCGCCCCTCGTCATCTCTTGGTCGGCGGTGCTTCCCCCGTTGCGATCCGCCAGATGCGAGAGGCGGCCCGGCGGGCCGCCATCGTGGCGCCGGCGCCGAGAGCCGCGTACAGGGTCGTCCATAGGGCCTTGCGGAGCATGGCACCCTCGTTGCCGGGGGACGGGAGACTCAAACCTCGGGATATCTACTCTGTCAGGAATGCAGGATGGAGCGCTCGGCAAGGAGCGGCGTCAGAGGTTGATCGGCAGCACAGTGGCCCGCAAGCGGATCGGGTCGCAGCTCGAGCTCAAGGAGGCGCTCGCCCTGGCCGGGTGCCAGGTGACACAGGCGACGATCTCGCGCGACATCCGGGAGCTCGGGCTCGAGAAGACGCACGATCCACTCGGACGGCCGCGCTACGTCACCCCCCAGCGAGGTGGGCGGCGGGTGGATCCCCGCGAGTCGCTCACGGCGATCCTGAGCCAGTTCGGCCGGCGCGCCACCCCGGCCGGCAACATCGTCGTCCTCCAGTCCGAGCTCGGCTCGGCGCCCGCGATCGCGCGCGCGCTCGACGCCGTCGAGCATCCCCGCGTCGTCGGAACGCTCGCCGGGGACGACACCTGCCTCGTCGTCGCTCCGACTCCGGCGGACGCGCGCGCGCTCGCGCGCGAGCTCGGGAACGCGCTTGGTTGAGCCGTCTGTGCACGAGGCCGGCGACGCCGATCTCGCGCTCTGGGTCGAGCTTCGAAACGCGGTCGACCGGCAGCGGACCGCGACGGTCGAAGGCGTCCGCCACGCACGGGCGAGCGAGACGACGCGGATCGATTTGCTACCGGCCGCTCCCGGCGCAGGTCCGCCTTCGCGGGCCGCTTCTTCCCGAGTAGCAGCACGCCCCTGGGCGGTAGAGCCGCGCCGACGCGGTCAGCCGGCGAGCGCCGGCCCGAGCCAGATCGCGAGGCGGCCGCTCCTGCAGTCGACCACGAGCTTCGCGCCGCGCGGGACGTAGCTGCGGTAGCTCACCTCCGCCATCAGCGAGAGGCCGTAGACCACCTGCCCGGTCGCGGAGACGTCTTCCCGCGGGGCTTCGAGACGCGTACCGGTCCACCAGTCGCCTTCGGCGTGGTGCCGCCGGGCGTAGCTCTCGATCGCCGCCCGTCCGGCGAGGCCGCCTCGCACGCTGAACGGGCTGCCGTCGTACGGCTGGAAGCGCCCGCTCGGCGCGAAGGCGCGGGCGAAGGCCCGGGCCTGCCCGGTGTCGAACGCGCGAAGTGCCGCGACGACTCGGCGTGCGACGGTTGGTGGAGCGCACCGCCTCGGAAGCTCGGCGGCAGCCGCCGTCACGCGGAAGCTCGGGAAGACGACCGCGCGCGGCAACGGGCCGAGGTAGCGTCGGGTCGCCGCGCTCGAGGGGTGCGCGCCGGGCGAGCAGCGCCTGACCCCGGCGTCCGGGACGTCGCAGGCGGGGCGCACGGAGACGACGAAGCGAAGCGTGTGGGCGCCGACGCGCGCTCGCACCTCCCAGCACCCCGGCTCCGGAAAGGCGAGCCCGCTCGCCTGGATGCCGGTGCTCCCGTAGCCGTCCGGAACGTGCGCCTCGAGTGGAGGACCGTCGCCGTCGAGTCGCCGTCCCGTGACAGTGAGTCGGCCCGACACGGCGCGGTACCAGAGGACCTTCATCTCGGTCGCGAACCATCCACCGCGGTAATCCGGCGCCTGTCCCGCCCAGATGCCGTCGCCGCCGAACCAGTGCGCGGTCGGAAACCCAGTCCGCTCGCGCGGATACGTGCTGTCCGTGTACCGGGTCAGCGGGCAGGAGGCCGTCCCGGCGGCCGCCTCAGGTGCTTCCGGGCGGCGGGCACCGCCGGCCGAGACCACGAGGGCAGAAGCCGCGATGGCTCCTGCGGCCACCGCGCACAAGCGGCTGCTCCAGCTCATCGTGCGAATACACCTCCGGCGTGCTCGACGTTCCGCCCCTACGGCGGGAGGATCTCCTCGCTCGGAGGCGCCTCGCCGTAGTCCTCGAGGCGCTCGAAGTCGCCCGCCGAGAGATCCAGGGAGACCGTGCCGGGCGTGATCTCCGCGACCCGCTCGGAGGGCACGTAACGGTTGGCCTTCAGGAGCCCGGGCGAGACCGAGAGGCCGTTGAAGATGTCCTTGCCGCTGTCGCCGATCACCTCCGCGACCCGACCGACGTCCACGCCGTCCGACCCGACGACTGTCCACCCGTGCTCGATGACGAGCCACGAGACCGGGTCTGCGGCGCCGCCGCTCATACCGCCTTGCCGCCCACGTACCAGACCGGCCCCTGCGTGCCGACTGGCTCGGAGTCCGAGAGGACGCGCAGGATCCGGACGCTGCCGAGAATCGGCCTCGGCTCGCCGTCGAGGCGCTCGAGGCAGCGGCGAACCATCCCCGGCGAGGCGCCGTAGCCGAACCGGCGGGCGCAGCGGAAGCGGAAGCCGGGCCGCTCGCCGAAGCGCGAAGGGTTGACCGGCGCCGTCAGCAGGGCGGCCCGGTCGAGATAGTCGCTCGAGGCCAGCTCGAGCTC
>JBBSIG010000257.1:0-3038 GCA_038232215.1 Gaiellales bacterium
GCCAAGCCGCTCGCTCCGTAGCGACTTCCCCCGGATGAACCCGATCGGCAGGCCGTGGCGGAGCCGACGGGGGAAGTCGCTTGAAGCAAGGCTTCGCCTTGAACTTGGCCGAATCTCGGAAAACGCCTGCACTTCGAGATCCGGAAAACAGGCAAAGGCGCAGCCTGAAACCAAGCTCCTTTCCCCCTGACCCGCTCCGGCCTCGCCGTGATCCTTTTCCCGGGGGAAGGAACGGGCACTACGCTGGCTCGGTGAGCCGGCTTGCCTCCGTGTATCCGCTCGTCACCGCTCGAGCGCTCGCCCGGCCCTTCACGTACGAGGTTCCCGACGAGGTCTCCAGGGGCGACGTCGTTCGTGTGCGGCTCGGGGGTGCCCGGCAGCGCGCGGTCGTCGTGGAGACGGGCGTGGGGGCGCCGGACGGCGTCGAGCTCGCGCCCGTCGAGCGCGTCATCGATTCCGTCCCGCCCGCGCTCGTCGACCTCGCCCTCTGGGTGGCCGACTACTACGGCTCCACGCCCGGGCGCGCGCTCGGTCTGGTCGCCCCGCGGAAGCGCGTACGGCGGCAGGAGCGGCCGGCGCCCGCGCTGCGCGAGTCGCTGGCCGGCGAGCCCGAGCCTGCCTCGCTGAGCACCTCGCAAGAGAGCGCGCTCGCGCGGGTCGTGACGGCGATGGCAGCCCGTCGCGGTACGGCGTTTCTGCTCTGGGGCGCGACGGGAAGCGGCAAGACCGAGGTGTACCTCCAGGCCTGTGCGGCGGCGCTCGCACGCGGCCGCGGCGCGATCGTGCTCGTACCCGAGATCGCCCTGACACCTCAGGCGGCCGGCCGCGGTCGAGCCCGCTTCGGCGACTCGATCGCCGTCCTGCACTCCGGGCTCAGGGAGGCCGAGCGCCGCGACGAGCGCGAGCGGATCGACTGCGGCGACGCGCGGGTCGTGATCGGAGCGCGCTCGGCGGTCTTCGCGCCCGTGCGGGAGCTCGGCCTGATCTGCGTCGACGAGGAGCACGACGCCTCGTACAAGCAGGAGTCGGACCCGCGCTACGACGCCCGTACCGTCGCCGCGAAGCGGGCCGTCCTCGAGGGCGCGGTCGCCCTCTACGGCAGCGCGACGCCCCGGCCGGAGAGCTGGGAGCGGCTCGAGCGGCTCGAGCTCGGGGGCCGGCTCGCCGGGCCGCTGCCGCCCGTACGGATCGTCGACCTCAGGAGCGAGGCCGGCTACCCGCTGTCGGCGCCGCTCTTGACCGAGCTCGGGAGGGTGGCGGAGCGGGGCGGGAAGGCGATCCTGCTGCTCAACCGCCGCGGCGTCGCGCCGGCCCTGCACTGCCGCGCCTGCGGTCTGACGCCGCGCTGCGACGCGTGCGACGTCTCGCTCGTCCTCCATGCCGACTCGCAGCTTCGCTGCCACCACTGCGGAGCGTCCCGACCGGCGCCCGAGACGTGCCCGGCCTGCGGCTCGTCCGAGCTCGCCCGTCTCGGCGCCGGCACTCAGCGGCTGGAGCGAGAGCTCGCGGCCCGGGTCCCGGAGCTCCGCCCGATCCGGCTCGATGCGGATACGGCAGCCGTTCCGGGCGCGCTGGCGGCGGCGCTCGAGAGCTTCGCGCATACCGACCGAGCCGTGCTGATCGGCACGCAGATGGTCGCGAAGGGTCACCACTTCCCCGGCGTCGCGCTGGCCGCGGTCGTCGACGCCGACACGGGGCTCGGTCTGCCCGACTTCCGGGCGGAGGAGCGGACGTTCCAGCTCCTGACGCAGCTCGCCGGGCGCAGCGGCCGCGACGCGCCCGGGCGCGTGCTCGTCCAGACGTTCCAGCCGGACGCTCGGGCGGTGGAGCTCGCGGCGAGGCACGACGTGGCCGGCTTCCTGGCCGGGGAGCTCGCGCGGCGGCGGGAGCTCGGCTATCCGCCGTTCGGTCATCTCGTGCGGATCGTGTGCTCGGGCCCGGACGCCGAGACGCCCGCGCGTGCCCTCGCCGAGCTGCGGGCCGCCCTGCCGGGCGACCTGCTCGGCCCGGCTCCTCTGCTGCGCCTCCGCGGGCGCTTCCGGGCACAGCTCGTCGCGAAGACGGAGAGCCCACGGCTGCTCGCCCGCCACGCCGCCCGGCTCCTCGCCGACGCGGCCCCGGCGATGCGGCGCGCGGGCCTCGCCACCGTGGTCGACGTCGACCCGCAGGGGCTCTAGTCAGGAACGGGCGTAGCGCGAGGATGTGATGCCGCTTCGGAAGGCCTTCGCTTCGAGCAGCCTCAGCTCGGGACACTCGAAGCCATCGGGGAACAGACGACGGCCGCGCCCCTGCACGACGGGATAGACGAACAACCGGTACTCGTCGACCAGCCCGGCCTCGATCAGGCTGTGGCACAGCGTGATGCTGCCGGTAACCACGATGTCCTGTCCCGGCTGCTCCTTCAGCGCACCGACCTCCTCGACGGGGTCACCGGAGAGAACCGTGGAGTTCTGCCACTGCGGGTCCGTCATGGTCGAGGAGATGACGTACTTCCGCACCCGGTCGAGGTACTCGCCGATTCGTGTGGAGTCGTCGGACTGCTCGGGCCAGTACCCGCGCAGATCCTCGAAGGTCCGCCGGCCCGCAAGAAACCCGTCCGCGTCGCGGTCCTGGCGGTGCAGCTCGTCGAGCAGATCTGAGTTGTCGGCGTCGGCTTGGCCCCGAGGGTCGAACCAGTCTCCCAACATCTCGATCGAGCCGTCGACGGTGATGTTTTGGGTGATCGCGAGCGTACGCAAGCTGGCCTCCTCAGCTTTCGTCGTCCATAGCATCGTTCGGATCTCCAGAAGAGACCACGGGCACGCTTCGAACTCATCGGTCAGCCAGAACGCGCGCCGTTCGAGGCCAGGAAGGGCTTCTCGGGCAGGACTGCCGCCCGACTACACTGGCGGCGGGATGGCGGACGAGCAGGGGCAGGTTCGGAACGAGGAGCTCGACGTCGAGGCGGAGGCGCGGCGGCGGCTCGCGCTCGCGCAGATCCGCCAGTACCCGGATCCCGCGCTGCGGCTGTCCGCCCGGGAGGTCGAGCGCTTCGACGA
>JBBSIG010000258.1:0-3011 GCA_038232215.1 Gaiellales bacterium
CGACGGCGCGGCCGGACGCCTGGGAGGTGCAGGGCCGCGGCGAGCTGCAGCTCGCCGTGCTCGTCGAGCTGATGCGCCGCGAGGGGTTCGAGCTCACCGTCGGCAAGCCGCAGGTCGTCACGCGGGACGTGAGCGGAGAGCTGCACGAGCCGGTCGAGCGGCTCGCGATCGACGCGCCGGAGGAGTACGTGGGCGTCCTCACGCAGCTCCTCGCGCTCCGGAAGGGCCGCATGCAGCAGATGGTCAACCACGGCACCGGCTGGGTGCGGACGGAGTACGTCCTGCCCGCCCGCGGACTGATCGGCTTCCGCACCGAGTTCCTCACCGAGACGCGCGGGACCGGAATCCTCCACCATGTGTTCGAGGGGTACGAGCCGTGGCACGGCGAGCTGCGAACGCGGCCCACGGGGAGCCTCGTGGCCGACCGGCGCGGGCCCGTGACCTCGTTCGCGCTCCTCAACCTGCAGGAGCGCGGCCAGCTGTTCGTCGCCCCCGGCGAGGAGGTCTACGAGGGGATGATCGTGGGCGAGAACGCCCGTGCCGAGGATCTCGACGTCAACGCGACGAAGGAGAAGAAGCTGACGAACATGCGCTCCTCGACGGCCGACGAGCTCGTCCGCCTGATTCCCGCGCGGCCGCTCTCGCTCGAGCAGGCGCTCGAGTTCATCCGCCACGACGAGTGCGTGGAGGTGACGCCCTCGCACGTCCGCCTGCGCAAGGTCGAGCTCTCGGCGCAGAGGCGCCAGAGCGCGGCGTCGAGGCGGGCGCGAGGGCTCGTGTCGGTGTAGCGGCGCAGGGAGGGAGCGGAGGGCGTTCGAAGCTGCGATGGCCTCTCGTCGCGTTATGATCGGCCACCCGGCGAGGAGAGCGAGATGGAAGCGACCGTCCCTCACAAGCGGAGCGTTCAGGATTGGGCGGCGCTCGGCGGTGTTCTCTACGTCGCGCTCTTCATCGTCGGGAACGTCCTCATGTTCGCCGGGACCGTGTCGGGCGACGACCCGCCGGCGAAGTTCATGTCCTACTTCGGGGACAGCGGCCACCGCAACCGGATCGGCTTCGGCTGGGTGCTCGCGGGACTCGGTCTGTTCGCCTTCCTCTGGTTCGTCGCTGCGCTCTCGCAGGCGGTGCGCCGCCTCGACGGCGACGGCGTCCTGACCACGCTCACCGCTCTCGGAGGCGGGATCTACGCAGCGCTCGCGCTGGCCGGGATCGGCCTCGACATGGCAGTTCGCACGATGAGCGACGACACGTACCGACACGAGGTCTACCCCGGCCTCATCCATGCCGCCGACGACGCCGGGTACGTCATGCATGCGAGCGGGGGAGCGGGCCTGAGCGCGATGATCTTCGCCGCGTCCCTGGCATTCCTGCGCTCAGGAACGGTGCCGCGCTGGCTCGGCTGGCTCGGCATCCTCGCCGGGATCGCTGCGCTCGCGACGATCGTCTTCATCCCGATGATCGTCTGGGCGCTCTGGATTCTCGCAGTCTCCGGCTTCCTCTTCGCGCGAGGAGCGGGGACACGCACGGATGCCCGCGTCGCAGTGAGCTAGGCTCGCGCGCCACCTCACAGGGACCTGCGGCAAGCGCCTATCGTGGTGCCGTCCGTGGAGCTTGGGATCTACACCTTCGCGGAGCTGGCGCCCGACTCGACGACGGGCCGGACGGTGACGCCCGCGCAGCGGCTACACGACCTCGTCGAGGAGATCGAGCTCGCGGATCGGTCGGGCTCGACGTCTTCGGCGTCGGCGAGCATCACCGACCCGACTTCGCCGTCTCGGCCCCGGCGGTCGTGCTCGCGGCGGCCGCCGAGCGGACGCGGCGCATCCGGCTGACGAGTGCGGTCAGCGTGCTCAGCTCCGACGACCCGGTGCGCGTGTTCCAGGAGTTCGCGACACTCGACCTGCTCTCGGAAGGTCGTGCGGAGATCATGGCCGGGCGCGGCTCGTTCATCGAGTCGTTCCCGCTCTTCGGCTACCGGCTCCAGGACTACGACGAGCTCTTCGCGGAGAAGCTCGAGCTGCTCCTCGCACTCCGCGACTCCGCGCGCGTGACCTGGTCGGGAAGGCACCGGCCGCCCCTCGAGGGGCTCGCCGTCTACCCGCGCCCCCTCCAGGAGAAGCTGCCGATCTGGGTGGCGGTCGGGGGCACCCCGACCTCGGCCGCCCGCGCGGGCCTGCTCGGCCTGCCGATGGCCCTCGCGATCATCGGCGGCCTGCCGGAGCGCTTCGCGCCCTTCGCCGAGGTGCATCGGGAGGCGGCGCGCCGGGCGGGGCACGGCGAGCTGCCGCTCAGCATCAACTCGCACGGGTTCGTCGCGGAGTCCTCCCGGCAGGCCGCCGACGAGTCGTTCGGGCCGTTCGCGGCGGCGATGAACCGGATCGGGCGGGAGCGTGGCTGGCCGCCTCTCTCCCGCCCGGACTTCGAGGCGCAGCGTGCCCCACGCGGGGCGCTCTTCGTCGGCAGCCCGGCCGAGGTGACCGAGAAGATCCTCCTCCAGCATGAGGTCTTCCGCCACAGCCGGTTCCTGCTCCAGGTCAGCGTCGGCACCATGCCGCACGACCGGGTGCTGAAGGCGATCGAGCTCCTCGGCACAGAGGTCGCCCCGGCCGTTCGCGCAGAGGTGGCGCGCCGCACCTCCTCGACGGATCTGACCGCGGCCTGATGACTGCCGCCGCTCCGGCGCGCGCTCGCTCGCGCGCCGGAGCTGGCGGGAGGCGCCCGTCGCCGAAACTCAGGCCTTGACCCGGTAGATCGAGCCCGTCAGGTCGCCGCAGTAGACGTAGCCGCCGGAGGCACCCACGCCCACGACCGGCGCCACGAACCCGCTCAGGAACGACTTCGGCGCGCCGCCCTTGGCCGACAGCCTCGCGACCTCGGGCCCCTTGCCCCTGCCGCCGAAGAACCCCACGTAGAGCGTCGAGCGGATCGCGGCGATCCCGGTCGGCGAGCTGTGGGCCGGGAACAGCGCGAACGGCTTCGTGTACGACGAGCACGCAGACGTCTTCGAGAAG
>JBBSIG010000259.1:0-2933 GCA_038232215.1 Gaiellales bacterium
AGGTGCTCCTCGAGCCGCTCGATCAGGATCGACCGGAGGCGAGTAAGAGTGATGATCGACTCCGCGGCAAGATGGTCGCGATTCAGCGTGTAGAGCATGGACCGGCCACCCGCCGGCTGCTCGATGACAATGCCTTGATCCACCAGCCGGCGAAGCGCCTTCCAAGCGCCATTCTGGGATAGGCCCGCGAGACGAGAGACTTCCCGGCCCCAAGCGGCCTTGTCGTTCCGGCGAGCACTGACAGGACCTGGCCATCGGTCTTCGGGAGGGCAACGGTGTAGGGAAAGGAGAGATTCACAGCACGCCGACTATAGCCGCTTTGACCCCATGTGGGGTCATGTGACCTCATTTGGGTTCAAGTGACCCCATCGAGGGTCAGAGCCGCGGGCCTGCCCCCAAGTCAACGCCTCCGTCGCCGCCGGTGACGGAGGCGCCGACGCCGCCTCGTGTGTGAGGACGCAGCGCCCGAGCTCGACTCGCGCCTCGTCAGCGACATCTCTCACCACTTCGCGTCAAGCCCGCCGCGGGGCGAACCTGACGAGTCGCCGGCGAATCGGAGTCCATAGAAAAAGCCCCATTTCCAGGGCTTTTTCCGTAGCAGGCCTGTAAGCCGGATTCTGTCGGGGGTGACCATCTCTCTCGGCTGCCGATCTCTCGGCGGCTCAAGCGGCGCACCCGGCCCCGTGGCGGGCAACCTCGAGCGGGGCCTGCATCGCCTTGCACCGGACGGGGTTTGGCGAGCCGCCGTGTCGCCACGGCGCTGGTGGGCTCTTACCCCACCGTTTCACCCTTACCTTCGGCGTCTCCGGAGATTCGCCGCCGGCGGTCTCCTTTCTGTGCCACTTTCCGTCGGCTTTCGCCGCCTGGGGTTTCCCCAGCGTCCTGCCCTGCGGTGTCCGGACTTTCCTCGAGCTCCCGTGCGAGCGGGAGATCGCGGTCACCCGGCCTGCGAGCTCCAGTGTAGCGGCGCTTCCTCGCTCTCGACGGCCGCGGAGACGCTCGAGCCGCACTCGGGACAGCGAACCACCGGCCCCTGGTGCAGGACGAACTCGCCGCAAACGAGACACTCGAGGCTGACCCCGCGGATCAGCCCTGCCAGCTCCTGCTCGAGCGTGCGGTTGAGGGGCGTCACACTCATCAGAGCGACCTGAAGACCCCGACGACCTTGCCGAGCACCTGGACGTGCGCCGCGTAGATCGGCTGCAGCGCGTCGTTCTCGGGCTGTAGCCGCACACGTCCGTCCTCCCGGAAGAACCGCTTCACCGTCGCCTCGTCGGTCGACTCGTCGTCCCCTGCGAGCGCGACGACGATGTCGCCGTTCCGGGCGTCGCTCTGACGCTGCACGACCAGCGTGTCGCCGTCGAGGATGCCCGCGTCCTTCATCGACTCGCCCTTGACGCGGAGGAGGAACTCTTCCCCCCCGCGCGAGAGCGGCGGCGGCACCTCGACATAGTCCTCGACGTTCTCGTCGGCGAGCAGCGGCCCGCCCGCGGCGATCTCACCGAGCAGCGGAAGCCCGCGGCGCGCCGCCGGCTCCTCGGCGAAGGCGGCGTGCGGACGACCGAGCAGCTCGAGGGCGCGCGGCTTCGTCGGGTCCCGCCGCAGCAGCCCCGCGCGCTCGAGGTTCGCCAGGTGCGCGTGCACGGTGGAGGGCGACGCGAGGCCGACCTCGGCGCCGATCTCGCGCACGGTGGGCGGATACCCGTGCCGGCCGACGTAGTCGACCAGGAAGTTCCAGATCTCCTGCTGTCGTCCGGTGAGCATCTCGTCTCCTCGCGTCGTGGCCTGGCGAACGTGTGTTCGTCGGGGAGAGTAGACGCCCGTGCGGACGGCGTCAATTCCGAGCGCCGCTACAATGGCCCTCCCGCGCTGGTGGCGGAATTGGTAGACGCGCAAGGTTGAGGGCCTTGTGGCCTTGATGGGCCGTGGAGGTTCAAGTCCTCTCCAGCGCATGTCGACGGGGCCCGTGCGGACGACGCGCGGGCTCCGCGCGTCCCCGCGGCTGACGCTTCCGCGGATCGCTTAGGGTGCGGAACGTGCGCGACCTCTGCGGAATCGCGGTCGACGCCGCGCTCGGCGCCGGAGCCTCGTACGCCGACGCGCGCGCGGTCCTGCACCGCCTCCAGTCCGTCTCGACGAAGAACGGCCGCGTCGAGACCGTCGGGGACGAGGAGGGCGAGGGCATCGGGGTGCGCGTCCTGCACGGCGGAGCCTGGGGCTTCGCGTGCGATCGGCGGATGACCGAGGCCGGCGCCCGCGACGCCGCCCTGCGCGCCTGCGCGTTCGCGCGCGCCGCCCCGGGCGGGCACCACCGCGCGCTCGCGCCCGCGGAGGCGCGTACGGGCAGCTACCGGACGGCCCTCGTCCAGGATCCCCTCGCGGTCCCCCTCTCGGAGAAGGTCGACCTCTGCCTGCGCGCGGAGGCGGCGCTGGCCCACGAGGGCGTGACCATCCGGCAGGCGTTCGTGCGAGCCCGCAGCGAGCACAAGGTGCTCGTCTCTTCCGAGGGGGCGGACGTCGAGCAGCAACTCTTCGAGTGCGGCGCGGGAATCGACGCGACCGCGGTCGGGGACGGCATCGTCCAGATCCGGAGCTACCCCGGCGCCTTCGGAGGCTCGAGCGCACAGACCGGCTGGGAGTACGTCGAGGAGCTGGCGCTCGAGCGCGAGGCGCCCCGCGTGGGCGAGCAGGCCGCCGCGCTCCTCCGCGCCGACCCCTGCCCGTCCGGGCGCACGACGGTCGTGCTCGACGCCGAGCAGATGACGTCCCAGGTGCACGAGTCGGTCGGTCATCCGACCGAGCTCGACCGCATCTACGGCACGGAGGCGTCGTATGCGGGGACGAGCTTTCTCGCGCCCGAGGACCTGGGCAGCCTCCGCTACGGCTCCGAGCTGATGAACGTCACAGCCGACTCGACGACACCGGGCGGGCTC
>JBBSIG010000260.1:0-2912 GCA_038232215.1 Gaiellales bacterium
AGAGAGCCGAGCGCGAGCGCGCCGAGCGCGAGCGCGTCCTCCAGACTGCGCCGGCGCCGGTCCGACTTCCCGGACACGAAGGGGGCCGCCGCGATCAGGGCCCAACCGACGAGCCTGCCCGCGATCGCCGTCCAGCCTTCGGCCCGGTGGATCGGCTGACCGCCGAGTACCGGCGTGACCGCAAAGGCGAGCGTGGAGGCGGAGACGACCGAGAAGCCGCACGCGAGGAGGAGGTCGGAGCGCCGTCCCTCGACGGAGAACCGGATCGCCGCGAGGACGGCGACGAGCGTGGCGGCGAGCATGACGACCGTCTGCAGCACTAGGCGCAGCTCGGGGAGGGCGTACGTCGTGGGCACGCTCGGGTGCGCGAGAAAGAGCGCGAGCGAGGCTCCGAGCAGCCCCAGGAGCAGGGTCTCGCCGACGAGCCAGGCCTGGTAGGCGTCTCTGTCGTCGGCGTGAGGCACGTTGACCCTAATCGGCAGAAGCCTTCCCGCCGATAAGGGTCGAAGACGATGGGCGAGCGAATCCTGATCGCGGACGACCACCCCCTCACCCGGGAGGCGCTCGCAGCGCTTCTGAACCAGCACGGCTTCTCGGTCGTGGGGCAGGCGGCGGACGGCGCCCAGGCGATCGGGCTCGCCCGTGAGCTGCAGCCTGATCTCGTGCTGCTGGACCTGACCATGCCGGAGGTCGACGGCCTCTCCGCGCTGCCACGCCTACGCAACGCGTCGCCGGCGTCCGAGGTCGTCGTCCTCACCGCCTCCGGCACGGAGGAGAACCTGCTCGCCGCCATTCGAGGGGGTGCGGCCGGCTATCTCCTGAAGAGCGAGCCCCCCGAGCGGATCGTCGAGTTCCTCCGCGGGGTGGTGGGCGGCGAGGCGGCGCTCTCAGGCGCCGTGGCCCGCCGCCTCCTCGACCAGGTCCGGGACGGGGGACACGACCGGGCCGTGCCCGAGTCCGTCGCGCGCGTGCTCAGCGCGCGGGAGCTCGAGGTGCTGCTGCTCCTCGACGAGCACCTGCCGACGGACGAGATCGCGAAACGGCTGTTCATCTCCGAGCACACCGTCCGCTCGCACGTGAAAGGCCTTCTGCGCAAGCTCCGCGTCTCGTCCCGGCGCGAGGCGCTGGAAGCCCTGTCCGCGGCGCGGCGCTAGCCGAATCCCTCGAGCGCGGCCGCCACGAGCGCGGGCAGCGTGGCCGTGTTGTATCCGCCCTCGAGCACGGCCGCCGTCCGCGGCGCCAGGCCGGCGGAGCGGCGCGCGAGCTCGCGAAACCCGTCCTCGGTCACCCGCATCTGCGCGAGCGGGTCGTCGACGTGCGCGTCGAAGCCGGCCGAGACGAGCACGAGCTGCGGCTCGAAGCGCAGCACAGCGGGCTCGACCAGGGTCTCGAAGGCGTCCACGTACGCCGCGTCGTCGGAGCCGGCCTGGAGCGGAACGTTGATCGTCGTCTCGTTGCCCTCCCCGGGCCCGCCGCTGCCCGGGTAGAACGGCCACTGGTGCATCGAGGCGAAGAGCACCGTGGGGTCGTCCCAGAAGATCTCTTGCGTGCCGTTGCCGTGGTGGACGTCCCAGTCGACGATCGCGACGCGCTCGAGCCCCAGCTCGGCCTGCGCGTAGCGCGCCGCGATGGCCACGTTGTCGAAGAGGCAGAAGCCCATCTGCGTCGTGGGGCGCGCGTGGTGCCCGGGGGGCCGGACGAGCGCGAAGGCGCCGCGCTCGACCGCGGCCTCCGCCGCGCCGACGGCCAGAAGGGCGGCCTCGAAGCTCGACTCCGAGCAGATCGTGTCCTGGTCGAGGAGCGTTGGCTCCGAGACGGCGCGGATCCGCTGGACGTACTCCACGGTGTGGCAGCGCTCGAGCTCCCTGCTCTCGGCGGGGCCGGCCTGCTCCCAGGGGAGCGCTTGCTGGAGGACCGCGAGCCGCTCGGGCGACTCCGGGTGGCCGAAGGTCGGGTGCAGACGGGCGAGCGCCTCGTGGGTCAGGACGTCGATCGGCGTACCGCTTCTGCGAGCACGTCGACGCTTCGCTCCCGCCCGGCCAGCCCGACGAGATAGCAGAGCAGCGGCGCGTTCGTCCGCTGCCCGCTGTCGTGGGCCGCGATCCGGGCGAGGTCGAGCAGCTCGCGCACCTCGCCGTCGTCGAGATCGAGGCTCTCGCGCGGGACGCTCGCCGCCTCGCTCAGCGCATCGGCGGCCGCGGAGAGCCAGTCGTCCATCGGCCGCCGATCCTAGACGGTCGCTCGTCTAGACGGACGCGAGCGCGGCCAGCCGCTCTGCGAGCTGATTCATGCCCCAGGAGCGGGCAAGCGCCGACCCCTCCGCCCATGTCGGCGTCTGGCCCTCGAAGGACGGGAGTGGGGCCGTCGGGTCGAGGGTCGCGATCCGCCGGTACAGGCGCAGGTCCTCCGCCTCGCTGCCGAAGCGCTCCGCGGCGAGCGCGGCCTCGAGCGACCCGTACGCGCTCAGGATCTCGGCCGCCTTCTTCGGGCCGACGCCCCGTGCTCCCGGGAGCCGGTCGGACGGATCGCCGCGGAGCGCGATGAAGTCCGATACCTGAGCGGGCTCGACTCCGTATCGCTCGCACACCTCCGCGGGGCCGATCCGCGCCAGCTCGCTGACGCCGCGCGCTGGTTGCAGCAGCGTGACCCGCTCGCCGGCGAGCTGGAACGCGTCTCGATCGGACGTGGCCACGAGCACGGGGCCGCGGCGGGCGGAGGCGACGGCGGCGGCCAGGAAGTCGTCGGCCTCGTAGCCGGGCGCCTTCGCCGCTGCGAACCCGAGGGAGCGCACGAGCTCGGGCAGGAGCTCGAGCTGCTCGAGCAGCTCGGCGTCGAACTCGCGCCCGCCCTGGTAGCCGGGAAAGGCCTCGTGGCGGTACGTGGGCACCGTGAGGGTGTCCCAGCCGACGACG
>JBBSIG010000261.1:0-2903 GCA_038232215.1 Gaiellales bacterium
CGAGCTCGCCGCAGGCGGGATGACCATGCTGATTGCCACCCACGAGATGGGCTTCGCCCGCGACATCGCCACGCGCGTGTGCTTCCTCGACGACGGCGTGATTCTTGAGGAGGGCACGCCGGAGCGGATGTTCACGGCGCCGCGTGAGCCGAGGACGCAGAGGTTCCTGCAGCGGATCATCGAGGCGGGTCGGCTCTGAGGGGGGCCCGGCGGCTTGTCGAGGTTTTCGGAGTGGCGCCTCCGACTACTACTCCAACGTCGATGAAGAGCGCAGCCGAGATCCAGGCGATGTTCGCGGCGAGCAACGACCGCATCGCGGCCGTCGTCCGTCGCCTGGGGATCGAGTGGCCCGCTCCCTATCTGTGCGAATGTCCGGACGGCCGCTGCGGCGAGCTGATCCGCTTGCTGCTCGCCGAATACGAGGCGCTGCGCGCGCGCGCTCAGCACTTCGCCGTCTACCCGGGTCATCTGCTCGTGGGTCGGCAGCAGGTGGTCGAGCGCTCCGAGCACTTCCACATCGTCCACTAGAGGCTCGATCGCGACGATGACCTTCGAGGCCCGCTCCGACAGCGGGCGAGGAGACCCGAGCCGACGCGACACCGCGACGGCTGGCTCCCGGGCTAGCCGAGACCGTCTGTGTGCCGCCCCCCCCGATCCGGGGCCGAACGTCCTCGGGCGGGGGGCCAGCACCCGAGCCGCCCGCGGCGCCGAACGCCGTCAGCACCAAGTAACAGACTGTTACTTGGTGGGTGGACGCCTCGAGGCTCGCCCCGCGATGGACTCTCGAGTCTCGTGGCCGCAGCGAGCAGGAGTCCGTCCGGCCGGTTGCCTAACGTCCGTGAGGAGTGCTCACAGTGACGCTTCTCGTCCTGGTACTGCTCGTCGCCCTCGCGCTCGCCTCGCTGACCCGCCGCGTCGTGGCTGCGACGCTCGCGGTGCTCTCCCTGCCGGTCGCGCTCCTCGTCGCTTCGATCACGGACAACCGCTTCACTGTCGTCGCGGCCTGGCTCTCGACGCTGTTCGCCGGGCTCGTGTTGCAGACGATCGCCGACACGCTCGCTCTCCTCGTTCGGCGGGAGGAGCCGCCTCCCGCGAGCCGGGCCGACCGAAGTCGCCGTGACCGGCGCTCGCGGCTCGCCGCCTAGCCTAGCCCGCTCCTCGTCCGTCCAGGCGCTCCTCGAAGCGTCGTCGAAGCTCCTCTCCCGATACGCGGAGGGCATAGCGCGGCCGGCGAGGCTCCAGCTTCACCACCTTGACCTCCTCGGCGCGCTCCCCGTGGCAGCGCGCGTAGGCCTCGGCTTCGTCCAGCTGCCTCAGCCGGGAGCTCCTGCGTAGACGCCAGGTCAGCAGGCCCACGGGCGGCACACTAGTGCGCGCTCCCCTCGAAGGAAAGCCGGTCGGTCGGCCGAAACGAGCGAGGGTGATCGAGAATTGGCTCGAGACCGCCCTCGCCGCTCGTCCCGAGCGCCCTCAGCTCGAGCGGCATCTCTTCGGCGGCGGTCGGGCCTCGGAGGGGGAAGCGGCCCTGTCGCTCATCAAGGAGCAGCTCAGGCGCCTGACCGAGGAGCTGGCCCAGGTCGAGGCCGAGCTCGAGGCCCGGCTGGCCGCCCTCTCGTTCGGGAGCGCGGCGGAGCCGGAGCCCGGGCCGCACGCCGGGCCCGCGCCCGAGGCAGCCCTGGCCGGCGACCACCTCCTCTTCGTGCCCGCGCGAGGGGGCTACCGGCTGCAGGCGGGCGAAGGCGCGCTTCCGCCTGCAGGCGGTTCGGTCGAGCTCGAGGGCCGGCGCTACGTGGTCGTGAAGCTCGCGACCTCGCCGCTGCCACGGGACGAGCGCCTCTGCGCCTACGTGCAGCCCGCCTGACGGATCGTCCGGAGCCGTTTGGCCCGGGCGAGCGGCGGTCAGATGACGGGGCGCGGGCGTTCCTGAGCGATCAGCTCCGAATGTGTGACGAGTTGGATCGCCTGACGCACCTCGTCTAGCAAGCGCCCGTCGCCGAGGTGACAGCGTCGAGGTGCAGCCCGACGCGGCGGTCGTCTGGAAGCTCGGCCGTGCCGCGGACGTCGAGTCGGACGTCGAGCGCTTGCCGGGCGGGGACGCAGACCCGTATGCGCGCGCTTCTGAAGCCTCCCGGCGGGACGGAGCCGCTCCGACGCATCCGTCCCTGCACAAAGATCCGATACCGGTGGCGCCGGCCCGACTCCGCCGCGCTCAGCGTGATCGTCAGCTCGCGGCCCTCCCGCTCCCTGCCCGTCGGAAACAGGCGGAGCAGGATCGGCGTGCCGGGCAGCGACCAGCCGTCCGCCATGGTCCCCCGCGTCGCCCAGTCCGCCCGGTAGGGCACGTCGACGCGCACGAGCGCGATCCCGGCGACGCCGGCCAGGAAGAACTCGCCGCGCAGCCGGAAGCGCGTCTCGTTCGACGCGATCGCGAGGAGGGGCGTCGGCCGCCGGACGGCGAGCGCGCCCGTGCGGAAGTCGACCGCGGCCGCCTCGGCCGGGAAGGGCGTGTAGGTCGTCGCCCCGTCGAGCGCGAGCACGCGGTCGACGCGCTTGTTCCAGAACTCGGCGTCCCACCACGGATTCGGGGGCAGATACGCGTTCGGAACGAGCAGGACCGAGCGGCCGGTCGGGGCCGCCGCGTCGATCCAGTCCGTGCGCTCGCCGGGGAACGAGGTCTGCCGCTGGGCGGCGGGCAAGGCGGCCTCACGCAGCACGTAGCCCGTCTCGAGCAGGCAGAAGCCGAGCAACGCGGCCCCGACGCCGATCGCCGTGCGGCGGCGGCCGGCGTAGGCGGCCCCGGCCACCGCTAGCACACACGCGAGCAGCCCTCCGAAGCGCACGAGCGTCAGCGGCTCCAGCCCGATCGCCCGGGCCGCCCCGGCGAGAGCCGGATGGAACGCCCC
>JBBSIG010000262.1:0-2859 GCA_038232215.1 Gaiellales bacterium
AAGGCCGCCTCGCGGAGCGCTCGAGCCAGCTCCTCCTCGTCGGCGGGATCGACGAGCACGCCCGCGTCGGGCGGGACGAGCTCGGGCGGGCCGCCGATCCGCGTCGCCACGACGGGGCGGCCGCAGGCCATCCCCTCCAGCAGGGCCTGCCCGAGCGGCTCGATCAGGCTCGGCTGGCAGACGACGCGGCTCGCGGCGATCAGGGCGGGGATCTCGGCGTTCGGCACCGGGGCGCGAACCTCGATCGCGGTCCGGCCCTCGAGAGCCGCGCGCAGCGGCCCGGCTCCGACGAACGTCAGCGTCCCCTCGCCCAGGCGCTCGAAGGCGCGGGCCAGGCGGAGGACGTTCTTCCTGGGTGTGAGCGAGCCGAGGCAGAGGAAGCGCGGCGGGCCTGCGGGCGCGGGCTCGACGGCGAACCGCTCGAGATCGACGCCCGAGCTGACGACCTCGGTCTTCCCGCGCGCCTCGGGCACCTTCGCCTCGAGCTCGCGGCGCAGGTAGTCGGAGACCGCCACGAGGGCGGCCGCGCGGCGCGCGACGAGCCGGGTCGCGAGGGCGACGCCCGGGATGGTGTCGACGTTCCGCACGTCGCGCCCGTGCGCCGTGACGACGAGCGGCGCGCGCGACGCGAGCCCGGCGATGAGGCCGCTGGGGACGAGGAAGTGCGCGTACACGACGTCGGGCCGGAACGCGCGCGCGGCCGCGACGGCGCGACGCGCCAGCGTGAGGTAGCGCGCTTTCCCGCCCGCGCGCGTGTCGAGCACCGCGCGCTCGAGCTCGTGCCCTCGAGCGGCGAGCTCGCGCTCGAGCGCGGCGACGAACGGGCCCAGGTCGGGCGCGTCCGCGCCGGGGTACATCTGGGAGACGAGCAGGATCCGCATGCGACGGCAAGACTACGGCCGCATGGCCGTCATCCACGTCCGCGAGCTGAAAGAGGTAAGACTCGCCTGTGCCGTGAGGGCGGATGCGCAAACGGAAGCCGCGTTGCTTGAAATCCTCGAGAGCTTCTGCTCCGGGTTCGCCGCGCGCGACGGCGACGGCGTCATGCAGCTCTTCGCACCGGATGCCGACGTCGTGATGGTCACGTCCGAGGAATCGCTGCTCCGAGGCCCCGCTGAGATGAGGGCCTTTCTTCAACGCTACGTTCGGGGCACTACGACCTATTCGTGGACGTGGGACCGCCGTGACGTCTCTGCCGCCGGGGCCGTGGGATGGCTTCTGGCCGAGGGCACCGAGACAGCGGCAGCGGAAGGCCGTGAGGAGAAGCACCCGTATCGAATGAGCATGGTGTGCGAGAAGCGCGACGGCCGCTGGCTCCTGGTACAGATCCACGGCTCCTCCCCGCACCACGGATAGAGCGGCCCAGGCCGGAGCCGTGCTGGGTCTGGCGTATGGGAGTTGGTCGAGTCGCTCTTGCCAAGCAAGGCGGGAGCGCCCCGGCCCCGCTTTCATCGCGACCAAGTGACACTTTGTCACTTGGGCAGACGAGGTGAGGACGAGCAACTCGAGCGCCCTACTACTGGAGCAACCAAGTAACAGTCTGTTACTTGGTGGGGGTCGGGCTGCACGCGGGAGTCGGGTTCACACCGGCACCCCGGGGCCCGGTTCGCCCGGGCGGCCCTAGCGCGAGACCTGAGCGTCGTACGTGCCGAACTCGGCGCGCAGCTCCTCGCAGATCTCGCCGATCGTGCAGCGGACGCGTAGGGCCTCGCGCATCGGAACGAGCAGGTTCGCGTCGCCGCCGGCGACGCGGCGCACCTCGGCGAGCGCGGCCGCCGCCGCCTCGACGTTCCGGCCCTCCCGCACGGCTGCTGTCCGCTCCAGCTGGCGGCGCTCCGCAGCCGGATCCAGCCGGTGCAGCTCGATCGGCTCGCTCTCGTCCTCCACGAAGCGGTTGACGCCCACGATCACGCGCTCGTCCGCCTCGACCGCTTGCTGGTGCCGGAACGCCGACTCCTCGATCTCGCCCTGGACGAAGCCCCGCTCGATCGCGGGCACGGAGCCGCCGAGCTCGTCGACGCGCCCGATCAGCTCGAGCGCCCCCTCCTCGAGCTCGTCCGTCAGCGCCTCGAGGAAGAAGGCGCCGCCGAGCGGATCGGCGGTGTCGGTCCCCCCCGCCTCGTGCGCGAGGATCTGCTGCGTCCGGAGCGCGATCTTCGCCGAGCGCTCGGTAGGGAGCGCGAGCGCCTCGTCGAACCCGTTCGTGTGGATCGACTGCGCGCCGCCGCAGACGGCAGAGAGCGCCTGCACCGCCACCCGCACGACGTTGTTCTCGGGCTGCTGCGCGGTGAGCGTGGAGCCGCCGGTCTGGGCGTGGAAGCGCAACGCGAGCGCCCTCGGGTTCGTCGCGCCGAAGCGGTCGCGCATGATCCGGGCCCACAGGCGCCGCGCCGCCCTGAACTTCGCCACCTCCTGGAAGAAGTGGTTGTGCGCGTTGAAGAAGAAGGAGAGCCGCGCGCCGAACTCGTCGGGCGAGAGCCCGGCCTCGATCGCCGCCTCGCAGTAGGCGATCCCGTTCGCGAGCGTGAAGGCGAGCTCCTGGACGGCCGTCGCTCCGGCCTCGCGGATGTGGTAGCCGGAGATCGAGATCGTGTTCCAGCTCGGCAGCCGCTCCGCGCAGTAGGCGAAGAGGTCGGTCGTGATGCGCATCGAGGGCCGGGGCGGGAAGATGTAGTTGCCGCGGGCGCAGTACTCCTTGAGGATGTCGTTCTGCACGGTGCCGCGCAGGCGCTCGCCCGGGACGCCCTGGCCCTCCGCCACGAGCTCGTACAGGAGGAGCAGCAGCGCGGCCGGCGCGTTGATCGTCATCGAGGTCGAGACCTCGCCGAGCGGGATCCCGGCCAGCAGCAGCTCCATGTC
>JBBSIG010000263.1:0-2857 GCA_038232215.1 Gaiellales bacterium
CCGGATCTAGTCTTCCTCCGTGGAGCTCGACCCGGCCCGCGACTATCCGCTCGGGAGCAAGCGGCCGGACCTCGTCGAGACGCCCGGCGGGATCCCGCTCGCCGAGATCACGCTCGCCGCCCTGCGCGAGGGGCGGATCGACGCGGACGAGCTGCGCGCGACCCCGGCGACGCTCGGCCACCAGGCCGCCGTCGCGCGCGCCGCGGGCAGGCCGCAGCTCGCGGAGAGCCTGGAGCGCGCCTCCGAGCTGGCGGCGATTCCGAGCGAGACGATCCTCGAGATCTACACCGCCCTCCGCCCGCGCCGCTCGACGGCGGCCGCGCTCGAGGGCTGGGCCGAGCGGCTCGACGCGTGGGGCGCTCCCCGAACGGCCGCCTTCGTGCGCGAGGCGAAGGACGTCTACCTCGACCGCGGCCTGCTGCTCGAGGACGCGTGACCGGCTCCCGGCGCTTCGAGCAGCGGGCGGCCCGCGAGCTCCGCCGCGAGCTCCTGATCCAGCCGCTGCCCGATCTGGGACTCGTGGCGATGAACGGTCCCGGCGATCCCGAGCCCAGCCTCCGCATCGAGGAAGGTCGCATCGTGGAGCTGGACGGCCGGGACCAGAGCGAGTTCGACGTGCTCGACCACTTCATCGCGCGGCACGGGCTGGATGCCGACGAGGCGCCCACCGCGGAGACGCTCGCGGACGAGGAGATCGCCCGCCGGCTCGTCGACGTCGACGTGCCGCGCGACTACCTCGTCCGGCTCTCCCGCGGGCTGACGCCAGCGCGCCTCGCGCGCGTCGTCGGCCTGCTCGACCCGGTCGAGATGATGTTCGCGCTCAAGAAGCTTCGGGCCAGGCGGGCTCCCGCCAACCAGGCGCACGTCACCAACCTGAAGGAGAACCCTGCCCTCCTGGCCGCGGACGCGGCCGAGGCGGCCGCGCGCGGCTTCGCCGAGATCGAGACGACGGTCGGCGTATCACGCTACGCGCCCCTGAACGCGATGGCCGTGCTGGTCGGCTCCCAGGCGGGGCGCCCGGGTGTGCTGACGCAGTGCGCGATCGAGGAACGGCGCTCGCTCCAGCTCGCGATCCAGGGGCTGACGACCTACGCCGAGACGCTCTCCGTCTACGGCACCGAGGCCGCCTTCGTGGACGGCGACGACAGCCCGTGGTCGAAGGCCTTCCTCGCCTCCGCGTACGCGTCGCGGGGGATCAAGGTGCGCTTCACGTCGGGCGGCGGCTCGGAGGCGCTGATGGGCCACGCCGGCGGGTGCTCCATGCTCTACCTCGAGGCGCGCTGCCTCTCGGCGATCCGCGCGGCCGGCTCCCAGGGCGTGCAGAACGGCTCGATCAGCTGCGTTGCGCTCGTGCTCTCCGTCCCCGGCGGGACGAAGGAGGTACTCGCGGAGAACCTCCTCGCCGCCTGGCTCGACCTCGAGGTCGCCTCGGGCAACGACGCGATCGCCTCGCACTCGGCGATCCGGAAGACGGCGAAGCTGATGGGCCAGTTCCTGCCAGGCACCGACTTCGTCACGTCCGGCTACAGCGCGATGCCTCGCTACGACAACATGTTCGGCGGCGGCAACTACGACTCCGACGACCTCGACGAGTGGCTGACCCTGCAGCGCGACTGGCAGGTCGACGCCGGTCTGGAGCCGATCGGCGAGGCCGAGGTGCTCGCCGTCCGGGAGCGCGCCGCCCGGGCGATCAGGGCCGTCTTCGAGGCGTTCGGCTTCCCCGAGATCGGCGAGGACGAGGTGCAGGCCGCGGTGTCCGCGCTCGACAGCCGCGATCTACCGGACCGCGATCGGGCGGCCGACGTGGCCGCAGCCGACCGCGTGCTCGCCGAGCGGATCAGCGGTGTCGACGTGGCCCGCGAGCTCGACGTGCGGGGGTTCGGGGAGGTCGCCGCGGCGATCTTCGGCATGCAGCGCCAGCGTCTCTCGGGCGACTACCTACAGACGGCGGCGATCATCGACGCCGAAGGGCTCGTCCACTCGGCGGTCAGCGATCCGAACCGCTACTCCGGCCCGGGCACCGGCTACCGGCTCGAAGGCGAGCGCTGGGAGCGCCTGCAGCGGCTTCCGTACGAGCTCGACGCCCGAACGCTCGACGGCGGCGAGCCGGCTGAGCCGGTCGTCGCCGAGCGGGGGGACGCCGCGCCCGGCGAGGACCCGCGCGAGGTCGTGATCGCCGTCGGGCCGGCCTTCGGCGACGCGATCGTGGAGACGATCGGCGGACTCTCGCACCGCGACGTCCTGGCGGCACTCGTGGACGGAGTCGGCTCGGAGGGCGCCCGCCCGCGGCTCGTGCGCGTGCGGCGCACCTCGGACGTCGCGTTCATCGGGCACGACGGCGCGCTGCTCTCGGGCTCCGGCGTCTCGATCGGTCTGCAGTCGAAGGGAACGGCGCTCGTCCACCGGGCCGACCTCCAGCCTCTCGACAACCTGGAGCTCTTCGGCATGGCGCCGTCGCTGACCCTCGAGTCGTACCGGCAGATCGGGCGAAACGCCGCCGGCTACGCCCTCGGCCGCCGCGTCGGCCCGGTTCCGACGGCGCTCGACAACTTCGCACGCGCCAAGCTGATCGTGAAGACCACCCTGCTCCATGCGCGAGAGACGAAGGCGGTCGTGCCCGGCGCCGCGCCCGTGGAGCTCGAGCTGCTCCGCCCCTAAAGCTGGCGGCATTCCGGCCTCCTCCGACCACCTGAACGGCTCTCTCGGGAGCTCTGCCAGACCGGGTACCGACGCCGTTACGGCTGCCGTCGGTACCGGGTACCGACGCCGTTACGGCTGCCGTCGGTCGTGCGCCGCTCCCGGTTCACCGGACACCTCGGTGGACTGTGGCGTGATCATGCCAGCGCCGCCTGAGCGA
>JBBSIG010000264.1:0-2815 GCA_038232215.1 Gaiellales bacterium
CGAGCACGAGCGGGACGGCAGCGACCGCGAGACCGGCGCTCGCCAGCGCGACCCAGATCACCCACGCGGGAGGGCGCTGCAGCCTACGGGCGAGTGGTTACACCCCAGGACGTCGCCTTCGCGATCACGACGGCGACGACGATGCAGAGGATGCAGAAGGCGATCATCCCGAGCTCGAAGTTCCGGCTGTGGCGCTGAGCAGGCGCGAACTCCACCTGCTTGCCACGCTCCGGTAGCGGTTCTCGTGTTGCCATCCTGAGCTCCTCTCGCTAGGCGACCGGGCCGCCTGTTCCGGGTTGGGGAACCGAAGCCTTCAGCTCCATCTGCCCTGCCTGTCCCGCGACCAGCAGGTGGCGGGCCTGGAGCCTCAGCTTTCGATCCTCCACCACCACCCAGGCGACGAGCGCCGCGATCATGACGACGATTCCGAGCACGACCAGGATCCAGTACGAGACGTTCACCCCGGACGCCGTGGTACCCAGAGTGGAGCCGTGACCGAAGGTGAAGAAGTCGGCGCACTTCTCGTATGGCTTGTAGACCCCGTCGGCGGGGGCGACCCCGTGCTGGATGCAGCCGGGCTCGGTGTGCCAGCCACCTGCCATTGCCCCTCCTTAGTGTTCCTCGGCTCGGCTGCGGCGGCGCTGCTCGCGCAGGGCCCAGCCTCCGAGGACGACGAAGACGACGATCAGGATCACGATGCTGAGTAGGAGCTGGGCTACGGCTCGACCCTCGCCCTCGACCGCGGCCCGGCTCGAGCTCCGTCTCCGTTGGCGACGAGCTCGCGGTATCCCTCCACCAGAAGCGGTGCGGCGGCCACCTCGGTCCCGTCGGGGAGGACGAGAACCTCGACCGGCCGCCCGAACTCGGGATAGAAGTCGGCCTGGAACTCGGCCATGTCGAGACCTTCGAGCTCGACCTCGGGCGGCACCCGCAGCAGGTTGACCTTGCGCAGGATCCAGGAGGGGATGTAGCCGCCGAGGAAGCCGAGCGGCAGGAACACCAGCATCCCGTACAGCTGGCCGGTCAGCGAGGAGTCGACGTTGTTGAGGCCGGTCGGGTAGCCCGCGGCGAAGAGACCCACCGCCAACGGGCTCCAGAAGCCGCAGACGCCGTGCACCGCTACAGCTCCCACCGCGTCGTCGATTCGAAGCTTCTTCTCGATGAAGTTGCCCGCGTAGACGGCCAGCGCCCCACCGAACATGGCGATCAGGTAGTCGAGCGTCGGGGCATAGATGTCGGCACCCGCAGAGACCGAGATGACGCCGGCGAGGCCACCCGAGAGCGTCCAGAACGGATCGCCGCGGCTCGCGAAGTAGCCGCCCGTGAAACCGCCGGCGAAGCCGATCGTGATCGCGAACGTGATCGACGACAGCGTCGTAGGATTGAGGTAGATGTTCCCCCAGCCCGGTAACGTCGTCGACTGGATCACGAGGCACGCCGCGTAGAACGCGTAGAAGCCCGTGAAGATGAGCATCAGGCCCATCAAGGTGAGGTGCAGGTTGTGCGGGCGGAAGGTTCGCGCCAACCCGTCTCGCGTGTACTTCCCGATGCGTGGCCCGAGGTTCAGGAGGACGCCGAGCGTGAAGGCGCCGGCGACGCCGTGGACGACCAGGCCCGCGATCGTGTCGTGAAATCCGTACCGCATGTTCAGGAACCCGTAGGCGTTCCAGCCCCAGGAGGCGTCGAGGATCCAGATGACCGAGCCGAGGATCGACGCGAGCAGGAGGTACGCCGAGAGCCGGACGCGCTCGATCAGCGCGCCCGACATGATCGACGCGGTCGTCCAGGAGAAGAGCAGGAAGGCCGCCCAGAAGACGCCGGAGAGATGGTCGGTGAGATTCGGGCCGAAGTTCGCTGCCCACGGATAGGTCGTGGAGCAGAACGAGCCCATCAGCTTCTCGCTGGCCGAGGCGCCGGCCGACGCAGGCGTGAAGGGGATGATCCCCTTGCTGAAGCAGCCGTAGATCCACCAGCCGACGTAGTAGAACGTCGGCGTCACGACGGCGATCGTGAGGATGTTCTTCATGGCCGTCGCCATGACGTTCTTCCGGCGGCCCACACCGGCCTCGTAGGACATGAAGCCCACGTGGATGAGCCACATCACGACGACCGTCCAGTAGTAGAACTGCTCGGAGAGAATCGCGCTGTCGAGCGACAGCTTGTCCGAGAGCTCCTGCACCGTCGGAGGCGCCGCGAGCACTGCACTCCAGGTAGCCGTTACCAACCCGAGCATGTTGAGGTCTCCGATGCGTCTCTGGCGACGGAAGACTGCGAGATCGGCGAGGCTAACCCAGGCCGTTCCGCATAGTCAAGCCGCGACGCGAGATGCCCGCCGGGCGAGCAACCGCATACGGCGGTCTCCAGTTCCCTCGGCGCTCGCCTCAGCTCGCGCGGATCACCTGGTCGACCCGTCCGGTATCGGCGTCGATCAGCACGACGGTCACGCGGTCGTAGTCGCCGTCCGGCCGGCGGGTCCAGAAGGAGATCGCCCAGTAGGGGTGCGGCGGGATCCCCCTGCGGGTCAGGCGGATGGTGTGGCCCTGCGGCTCGAAGTCCACCTTGGGCCGCCCGATCGCGACCGCGCGCTCCTCGCTGACGCCGACCCGCCCGGGCCCCGTGTGCAGCACCCGCGTGAGCACGAGGCCGAGGGCGAGGATCGAGACGAAGAACGCCGCCCGCGGCAGGCTGACGCGCCGGAGGCGACCGGCGAGGCTAGGCAGTGCGTTGTCGCCGGACGTAGAGCCAGGTCCGGAGCGTGAGGTAGCCGAGGACGTGGGTCAGGAAGGTGAGCTGGATCCACCAGAGCTTGTGCCGC
>JBBSIG010000265.1:0-2700 GCA_038232215.1 Gaiellales bacterium
GGAGTTCCAGAGCGTCAGCAAGCGCCGCTTGATCTCGCCTGCCGGCCCGTAGCCGAAGCGGAGATTCTGGCTCGGCACCTGCTGGCAGAACAGCCAGCGCATGACGTCCGCGCCCATGCTCTCGAGCGCCTCCGCGGCGTCGATCGAGTTCCCCCAGGAGCGGTGCATCTCGCGGCCGGTCTCGTCCCGGAGCTTCTCGTAGGTGAGCACGCGCCGGTACGGCGAGCGACCGACGAGCGCGACCGACATGAAGCTCTGCGAGTAGAACCAGAGCCGGATCTGCTCCCGCATCTCCGAGACCCAGTCGGCCGGAAACCACTGCTCCCAGTAGCGGTGATCGGGCAGGTCCGCCCCGGACAGACCCTCGGACGCGCCGGTCGCGTATCCCCCCTCGACCCACTCCGGGTTCTGCCACCCGAGCGTGGAGAAGGGAACGATCCCCGCGTCGAGCCAGGCGTCTCCCACCTCGGGAATCCGGCGCACCTCGGCGCCACACCCCTTGCAACAGACTGTTACCTGGTCGATCCAGGGACGGTGGAGCTCACGGAGCTGCTCGAGCCCGGAGGCCGCGCGCTCTCGCAGCTCGGCGAGGGAGCCGATCACCGTCAGCTCCCCACAGGAGCCGCACGGGTAGAAGGGCAGCGGCAGACCGAAGTAGCGGCGTCGGGAGATGTTCCAGTCGTCCATGTTTCGGAGCCAGTCGTCCATCCGCTTGGCGTAGAAGTCGGGCGTCCACTCGACGGTGGCGTTGGCCTCGAGCATCGGCTGGCGGATCTCGTCGGCCGAGATCAGCCAGTCGTCCGCGATGCGGAAGACGAGCGGGGTCGCGCAGCGCCAGCAGACCGGGTAGCGATGGGTGATGGAGCCCGCCTCCACGAGCCTGCCGCGGCGCTCGAGCTCGACGACGACCGGCTTCTCGACGTCCTCGGTCGAGCAACCCTCGAACTCGCCGTAGTCCCCGTGGAAGACGCCTGCCTCGTCGATCGGCGTGAGCACCGGCAGACCGTGCACGCGCGAGAGCTCGAAGTCCTCGGAGCCGCAGCCGGGCGCGATGTGGACGATTCCGGTCCCCTCCTCGAGCGAGACGTCGTCCCACGGGATCACCCGGTGGACGATTCCCTGTTGCGCGGGAAGCTCGTCGAACGGCCCCTCGTACTCGAGCCCGACGAGCTCCTCGCCCTGCACGACCTCCATGAACTCCCGGCCCGGGAAGCGCGCGACCGCCACCCAGTGGCCACTCCCGTCCCGACCGTACTCCGCGTCGGGCCTGACGGCCGCCGCGACGTTGGCCGGCAGCGTCCACGGCGTCGTCGTCCACACGACGAGCGACTCGCCGGCCCGCTCGCGCAACGGCAGGAGCACGAAGAGCGACGGGTGCACGATCTCCTCGTAGGAGTTGATCAGCTCGTGCTGCGAGAGCGAGGTGCCGCAGCGCGGGCACCACTCCACCGCCCGGTGACCCTTGTAGAGCCAGCCCCGCTCGTGGCACGTCTGCAGGAAGCGCCAGATGTATTCGATGTTCGTGTCGGAGAACGTGTAGTAGTCGTTGTCCCAGTCCATCCACATCCCGAGGCGCTTCGACTGCTCGGTGATGACCTCGCCGTACTCGGCGACCCGCTCCTTGCAGCGCTCGGCGAACTCGGCCAGGCCGTAGGCCTCGATCTCCCGCTTCGAGTTGAGGCCGAGCGAGCGCTCGACTCCCACCTCCACCCAGAGCCCCTGGCAGTCGAAGCCGTTCTGGTAGCGCTGGTCGAAGCCCCGCATCGCCTTGTAGCGCTGGAAGACGTCCTTCAGCGTGCGTCCCCAGCAGTGGTGCGCGCCCATCGGGTTGTTGGCCGTGATCGGCCCGTCGACGAAGCTCCAGCGCTCACCGCCGCGGTTCCGCTCGCGCAGCTGCTCGAAGATCCCCTCCCGCTCCCACCAGGCGAGGACGTCGGTCTCGAGGCCGACGTGATCGGGCACTGCCGAGAGCGGCTGGAAGACCGGGCTCATGGGTTGCCGATTCTAGAGGCGGGAAGAAGAGACCCCGTCCGCCCGTTGAGAGGGGAAAGGAGTGCAGAGAAAGGTGAACAGATGCCGACCGACGTAACGGAATCGAGCTTCGACCAGGAAGTGCTCTCGAGCGACAAGCCGGTGCTCGTCGACTTCTGGGCCGAGTGGTGCGGGCCCTGCCACGCCGTCTCCCCGGTCCTCGACAAGATCGCGGAGGAGCGTGCCCAGGAGCTGAAGCTCGTCAAGGTGAACATCGACCAGGAGCAGGCGCTCGCGCAGCGCTACGGCATCTCGTCGATCCCGGCGATCGTGCTCTTCAAGGACGGTGAGCCGGCGGCGAGCGTCATCGGCGCGCAGCCGAAAGGTGCAATCGAGCGGCAGCTCGGGCTCGCGGCAGCCTAGGAGCGAGAGCCGACCGTTCCGAGGGAGCGGGAGATGCTTCGGCATTTCCCGCTTCGACGCCTTCCTGACGCGAGCTCTTGCGCCTAACTCGCGGCCTCCTCCTTCTCGGGCGTGACGACCGGGGCCGCGGCCTTCGCGGCCGGCTCGTCGACGAGGTTCAGCACTCGCATCCCGTGGACGTAGACGATCGCGCCGCCGAGCCACCCGCCGAGCGTCAGCAGCGCAAACCCTGCCAGCGTGAGGACGAACGAGAGGCTCGTGACGTTTCCGTGACGGAAGTCGTCGTGGCCGGCGAGCAGCGTGACC
>JBBSIG010000266.1:0-2460 GCA_038232215.1 Gaiellales bacterium
CCGCGAAGCAGGCGGCGACTACTTCAGCCGCCGCGACCCCGAACGGGCCACCCGCCGACTCGTCGCCCAACTCGAACGACTCGGACACCACGTCACCCTCGAAGCCGCCGCTGCTTGACCCAACCGTTATTTCCCATCAGTGGCCCCGCCAGAAGTACCGTCGGCCTGGCCGACCGGAAAGCGGCGCCTGCGGGCGTCCTCGCTCGGCCCCGTACCCTCCGTGTACGCGACCTCCCTGCGTCCTTCGCAGGCGGCCGTTTCCGATCGCCCATACGTGACGGAACTTCTGGCGGTGACCACTCAGCGTATGACGCCTCGCCGGAAGCCGACGGCGACCGCCTGCGCCCGTGAGCGGGCAGGGAGCTTCACGAGCAGGTGGCGGACGTGCGACTTCACGGTCTCCTGCGAGATGTACAGGCGGGTCGCGATCTCCTTGTTCGCGAGTCCTTCCGCCATGAGTCGAAGCACGTCGAGCTCGCGCGGGGTCAGCCGGTCCTCGACCGGCCTCGGAAAGCGCAGCTGGGCCACGCTCTGCTCCCGGTCGGACGATCGCGTCGACGCGCCGTCGAACCGGCGCGCATGCTCGCGGTAGCGATCGAGGATCTCCCTCTTCTCGGCTTCCTTCACTTCTTCTGTCTAGGCACCGCCCCGCACCCTCCTGGAATGCCTTGGAATAGGAAGAGGCGGCTCAGGAGAGCCGCCTCTTCCGAGGAAAGGCATGGTGGCTGCGGCACCCACACGCCCTTCGTCGAAGTCGCTCCACGCTTCGGTTGCGAGACCCGCGCGAGCGACTCATCTCTACCGCCCGCACTATGGCCGCCGGGCGCTCCCTCTCGCGTGACCCGGAAGGGGGAATCTTCGAAGCGGCGGGCGGGCCGGATCCGGCCCGCTCGGCGGGACGCCGCGGCTCGCTCAGCCGCGGTACTGGAGCGCGTGCCACGAGGGCACGGGTGCGAGCTCGAGGAGCGCGCGGCCGCCGCGGGGGTCGCGGTAGCCGAAGTCGCCCGACTGCTCGTCCCAGACGACCTCCAGCAGGTCTCCCTTGACGCGCTGGTCGAGCCAGGCGCCCCGAAACACGAGCTTCCGCAACCAGTACACGAGGGACTCGCCGCCGACGAGGGAGACTCGCTCCCAGTGTCGAACCAGATAGCGGCCGAGCGAGCTGCGCGGCTCGTCGATCTGACCGTCGGCAGCGAGCTCGACCAGGTCGGCCGTCTCGTCGTCGTCGAGCTCGTTCCCCTCCAACAGGCCGAGCTTGACGGCGGCTGCCGTGACGCGTTGCTGGAAGTCGTCGGTGTTGAAGCCGAACCGATAGCCGAGGAACTCGACGACGTAGTCGTCGCCGGACGAGTAGTTCACCTCCGTCACAGAGCCAGAGGATACCGCCGGCTCTAGACTCCTCTCTCGTGCGTCCGCGCCTCACCGCGCTGTCGATCGTCGCGATCACCGCGGCCGCTCTTCTCGTCGCGTGGGTGTACGAGCTCTCGCTGGAGAACCTCCTCGTGCTCGCCCCCGTGATCGTCGTTGGGGCAGCCGCGGCGGCCGGCCTGCTCGTGCTCTGGACGCGGGTGGGCCTCGAGTGGCTGCAGGCGAGCCGGCACCCCCGCCGTGTGGTCATGCTCCTCGTGGCGGGCCTCGTGCTGGTGGCGGTGCTCACGGTGCTCGGAGTCGAGCTGCCCCGCGAGGGCTAGGCAGCTCGGGCACCGCCGGCCGTACGGCTCCGTCCGACTCGCCTCGTACCGTGGAGCGCCGATGGACGGAGGCAGCTGGACGATCGGTCCCTGCCCGCACCGTGACGTGAGCGCGCTCGCCCGGGCGCTCGCGATCAGCGAGATCACAGCGAGCGTTCTCGTCAGGCGCGGGTACCGAGACCCCGACGAGGCGGGAGCCTTCGTGGCGGGCGAGCGTCCCCCGCACGACCCGTTCGGGCTCGGAGACATGGGGCGGGCCTGCGAGCTGCTCCGGCGGGCGATCGCCGACCGGAAGCGCATCTGCGTGCACGGCGACTACGACGTCGACGGCATCTGCGCGACCGCTCTCGCGGTGCTGACGCTGCGCGAGCTCGGGGCCGACGTCGACTGGCACCTGCCGAGCCGGTTCGACGAGGGCTACGGGCTGAGCAGCGAGACGATCGCGCGTCTGGCGGCCGACGGCTGCGGCCTCGTGCTAACCGTCGACTGCGGGATCACGGCGGTGGAGGAGGTGGCCGAGGCGAGGGCGCTCGGGCTCGACGTGATCGTCACCGACCACCACCGCCCCGGCCCGACGTTGCCGGACTGCCCGGTCGTCGCCACGCGGCCGTCCGCCTACCCCTTCCCGGAGCTCTGCGGAACCGGCGTCGTGCTCAAGCTCGCGCAGGCGCTGCTCGGCGCCGACTCGGAGCTCGTCCGGCGTCACCTAGACCTCGTCGCCCTGGCGACGATCGCCGACGTCGTCCCGCTGCACGACGAGAACCGCGCG
>JBBSIG010000267.1:0-2456 GCA_038232215.1 Gaiellales bacterium
AAGTGCGAGACCGGAGACGATTTGGCTGCCCCGCAGCGTCACGACGACGAAGGCGTGGATCAGCGCCATCGCCGCCCCGGCGAGCGCGGCGACGCCGATCGCCGCGGCGAGGACGAGCGGCGTCGAGGCGTCGAGGCGCTGCACCGTCCAGAAGCCGAGCACGGCCCCCATCAGCATCATCCCCTCGACCCCGAGATTGAGAACGCCCGAGCGCTCCGCGAGCAGCTCACCGAGGGCCGCGTAGAGGAGCGGCGTCCCGTAGACGACCGCCGAGGCGGCGACCACGACGACGATGCTGTCGTTGATCACGCTGCTCCTGCGGCGCCGATCGGAGCCTCCGGCGGCTCGCGGCCCGTGCGAACCCGGTAGCGCACGAGCAGCTCGCCGCCGAGCGCGCAGAACAGGATCAGACCCTGGATAACGCCCACGAGCCCGGCGGGAAAGTCCGCCCCCTGGAGCGCGTAGCCCGCGTTCTGCAGGCCGCCGAGCAGCACGGCGACGAGCAGCGTCGCGAAGGGGTTGTAACGCGCGAGCGCCGCGATCACGATCCCGGCGTAGCCGTAGCTCGCCTGCGTCAGCCCGCGCGGGTCGAGCAGATGGCGGAAGTCGCCGTCCTGGCTCGCGCCTCCGAGCCCGGCCAGGGCTCCTGAGACGGCCATCACGGCGAGGATCTTCCGTCGCGTCCGCATCCCGGCATACCGCGCCGCGCGCGGCGAGTCGCCGATCACCGCTGCCTCGAACCCGAACCGCGTGCGGCCGTAGAGCACGGCGAGGACGACCGCCGCCGCGACGGCCAGGCCGAGGCCGAGCGGGAGCACGATCGGTGAGCCGAGGTCGATGGTCGCCGCCGGCCACGTCGCCGACTCCGGGAGCGCCTTCCCCTGCGGGAAGACCTTGGCGTCCGGCGTGGATGTGTCTCGCCAGTACGAGAGGCTGTCGAAGATCAGGTAGTTGAGGATCAGGACGGCGACGTAGTTGAGCATGAGCGAGGTGATGATCTCGTTCGTCGAGAAGAAGGCTCGTAGGAGTCCGGGGATGAGAGCCCACGCGGCCCCGCCCGCGCAGCCGGCGACCACCATCGCGAGGATCACGAGCGGCTTCGGCCCGCCGCCGAGCGCGAGGCCCGCTGCCGCCGCGGCGATCGCCCCGAAGTAGAGCTGTCCCTCTCCGCCGATGTTGAAGAGCTGCATCCGGAAGGCGGCAGCGGCTGCGAGGCCCGTGAAGCAGAGTGGCGTCGCCGAGGTGGCGGTCGCCGACAGCGCGCCGTCGGCGAGGAAGGCCGTGTCGACCAGGCGCCGGAACGATGCGACCGGGTCGTGACCGGTCAGGAGCAGCACGAGCGCCGACGCCGCGAACGCGACGGCGATCGATACGACCGGCACGGCGACCACGAGCCAGCGCGTCTGCTCCAGGCGGCGCTCGAACCGGATCACGCCCGCTCCTCTCCGGCCATCAGCAGCCCGAGCTCCTCGACCGTGGCCGTGCCGGCGTCCGCCTCGCCGACGACGGCCCCCTCGTACAGGACCGCGATGCGATCGGCGAGCGCGAGGATCTCGTCGAGATCCTCGCTGATCAGCAGGATCGCGACGCCCGTCGCTGCGGCTTGCCGCAGGTACGCGTGCACGGTCTCGATCGCGCCGACGTCGAGCCCGCGGGTCGGCGACGCGGCGACGAGGAGGCGCGGAGCGCCCGAGAACTCGCGCCCGAGCACGACCTTCTGGAGGTTTCCACCCGAGAGCTGTCGCGCGGGCGCCGCCGGCCCGGACGTCTTCACGTCGTAGCGCTCGATCAGCTGCACGGCGCGCTCGCGGATCCGCCCGAGGCGCAGCAGGGGCCCGCTCGAGACGTCGCCGCGGTACGACTTGAGGACGACGTTCGACGCGACGCTGAGGCTGGGCGCGACGCCGGTTCCCAGCCGGTCCTCCGGGACGTGGGCGACGCCGGCCGCGATCGCGGCGCGTGGATCCCCCTGACGCAACTCGCGTCCGCCGACCCGGATCGTCCCGGCCGTCGGCGTCCGCATGCCGGAGACGAGCTCGGCCAGCTCGCGCTGGCCGTTGCCGGCGACGCCCGCCACGGCGAGGATCTCGCCGCCCTGCACGGTCAGCGAGACGTCGTCCACCGCGACCGTGCCGCGGTCGCCGTCGGCCGAGACGCCCGCGAGCTCGAGAACGACCTCGCCTTCGGCGCGACCCCGCTCGTCGGGCCGGCGTGGCGACTCGATCTGACGTCCGACCATCAGGGCGGCGAGCGAGCGCGGCGTCGCGTCCGCTGTGGACGTCGTCGCGACGCTCCGCCCTCCGCGGAGGACCGTGACCCGGTCGGAGACGGCCTTCACCTCCTTCAGCTTGTGCGAGATGAAGATCACGGTGCGGCCCTCGTCCGCCATCGTCCTGAGCGTCGCGAAGAGCGACTCCGACTCCTGGGGCGTCAGCACGGCCGTCGGCTCGTCGAGG